>NZ_JBJJMM010000010.1:0-222571 GCF_046231795.1 Pseudomonas sp. KCJK9016
GGCGCGCAGGTAATTGAAACCCTCGGCGCCCAGTTGTACGGCGTTTGCCGAGTGTTTCCAGAATACTTGCGTGCCCTCACTGCCGCGCAGCAGCACGCCGCTGCAAAAATACGCCGGGTTGTCGCCAGGGCACTGGCTTTGTGTGTTCTGGTAGCGCTGGTTGAGCAGCTGCGCGGTTTCCGGGCCGGTGGCGGCCTGGCTGACACTGATGAACAGCAACAACGCGAGCAGCAGAAACTTGATTCGAGAAGTCTTTTGCATGGTGTTCTCCGCAAGTCTTCGGTCACCGTGTTCAATCCCGGGAAACACCCAGGACCTGCCAGTACGAGGCGGTGTCCTGGCTGGTAGCGTTGTCATTGACCGAGGAACCGTTGAGGTCGTACGTCCAGGCGGTGTCGGCGCCCAGGACGTCGGCGGTCCACACCGGGTAGTTCAGCCACTCGAGGAAATCCGCGACCGGGCCGCTGTTGGGGAAGTAAAGCGTCCATAGCCGTTTCGTCTGGGCGAGGGTGATCGGTTGCAGTTTTGCAGTGGTGCAAACTCTGGTCATGCCCTCCCAATTCGCACTGGCACTGAGGAAGTGCACCTCCTGAATCCCCTTGACGGTCAGTGGGTACTCTCTGCTCTGGCTATGGCTGTCGGTCGCGCGGATCCTGCAGGCGCCGTTGCGCAGGGCGGTGATCTCGCCCGATTGTGCATCGGCACCGGCAATCAGCGGATCGGTGCTGTCGTAGGTGTAGGGAGCCTGGCCCCAAGTGGCTTCACGGGTCATGCGCGCTGCCGGGGGAGGGGCAAGCGGAGGTTTGTCGACGCAGACGACGTAGTTTTCAGTGCTCAGATCCAGTGTGGCAGCAGCCTCGAAACCCGTCTGCAATTTCAGGCTCAGGATGTCCGATGGTTCGCGAGTGCTCTGGTACAGTTGCACTTCGTAGCGAATCGGTACGATGTCATTTTCGTCAGCAACAAATGCCGAAGCGTCAACCTTGAATACAACATCCTTGTCGACTGCGCCGGCGCTGATCGGCAGGTCATCGGTGTAGGTATCGCCGACGAACAAGTAAACGTGATCGCGGAAGGTCATTGGCACCCAGGGCTTTATTCTGACGGTCGCCCCCCCGGGAGGAAGCGTTTGCGGATCCAGAATGCCGTTGGGTGCTTCATCTACAGTTGGCGCCCGCAGATTGTTGTTGATCTGGCTCATGTCACCCTCTCCTCGATTCAGATAGGCGGCGCTCGGGTGAGCGCCGCGTGGCAAGGCACCGTCGAGGGTGTCAGGGGGTATTGAGCCTGGCCAGGCGGCTGGCCTTGAGCGCCAGACCGCGGGTGGCCGCATTGGCGTAGTACGACACCTGGCCTTTGAGCCGGTCTTGAGCGGCGCTGCTGTCGCCGCCGGCGAGAGCATTGCCCCAGGTCACGACTTCGCCGTCGGAAGTGAGCGCGGTAAAGGCATGACGGTTGGCGTAGATCGCGACGACGTTGACCAGCTTGGCGGCTACGGGCGTGGTATCTCCGCCGAGCAATGGGTTTCCCCAGGCCACCACGGTTCCATCTCTGCACACGGCGGCGAACGCTCCAGCGGTGGCGGCCAGTTGAACAAGATCGTCCCTGCCGGCAATCGCGTCAGGTATCAGCCCACCCGAATTAGCCTCGGGCCATCCGACGACGTGACCGCTGTGCCGAAGCGCTGCAAACGCATTCGAACTGGCGACGACTGAGATGATATCCGTCAGGGAGCGGATATCCGCAGGTATTGTCCCGCCATACGCTACGGGCCCCCAGCCCGCGATTTGTCCACTTGTGAGCATGACGACAAAGGCTTGGGCATTTGCGCAGGCCAGTGCCTTGATGTTGGTCAGGCCGGCGACATCGTCGGATACGGTGCCGCCTTTCGCAGTATCGCCCCAGGCGACCACACTGCCGTTTTCCCGAAGTGCAGCGAAAGCGAAGCCATTACCGATCACGTGTTTGATATCAGTCAGACTGGCGATATCTGCTGGAACAACACCGCCAAACCCCGCTCCACCTCCCCAGGCCATCACCTGACCGGTTGCCCTTCGGACGGCAAAGGCATTTCCTGCCGGGGTCAGTTCGACCGCGTCTCTCAGGGCCAGAATCTCGGCAGAGGGCGTCCCGCCGTTGGCAGCGTTGCCCCAGGCGTGGACTGTTCCATCGGTTTTGATGCCCGCGATAGCAACGCTGTTGCCGGCGAGCTCCACGAAGTTCTGAGGATCAACGGTGCCCATTTCTCCACCCTGACCTGCAGTCCCGGGCCATGCCACGGTGAAGTTGTTGGTGCGAATCACCGCGTAAGAACTGCCTGAACAAGCCGCCTTGGCAATGTCGGTGAACGTCTGAAAGGTTGGCGGGATTTTCTGGCCATTCAACGGGTTGCCCCAGGCTGCCAGATTGTTTTTGTCCCGTAACGCCACGAATGCCCCGTCATTGGCGAGAGTGCCCGGGCCACCGGTGCCAAATATATTCACTCTGTTCAGGGTGACCTGGTCGTCGCTGGTGCGAACTTGCAAGGGGGCGTACGGGTCGGTGTCGACCCAGACCTCCGCTGTTGTCCAGGTGCTGTCGTCAGCGTATTTCCACTCGGCCTGCACGCGTTGCAGGGTCTGTGCATTGACGGCGGATATGAGCGAGCTGGAGTTGCTCTCCCGATAAATCCCCTTGTTGTAGCGGGCTCCCATGACCCGCAACTTGCCGCTGCCGATCACCTTGCGCACATCGTAGACCGTCGGGTCGGAAGGACCATCGGTTCCGCCGGCCTTGCGTTTGATTTCGTAGCTCAAGGCGATGCTTCGCCCGTCATTGGCGTTGATCACGCTATGCGGCACCTTGATCACGGCCAGCTCTTTGTCGGCCTGCCCGGCCGTCACGGTGTGCGGATACGTGGTGGTGGTTTGCCCCTCTACCGTTACCGTGATTTCGTCGCTTGTCTTCAGACGGGCGGATGCCGGTATCACCACCGTCGCGCCGTCTGGATAAACATCGTCCGGATTCAGCTGATCTTCTTGAGGGCCGCTCGCCTCCCTGAACGTGGCGTCCGGCAGCCTGGACTCCGTTTCCTCAACTCTCAGCTGATAATCCTCACCGGGGGCCTGGCCACCCTCGAACAGTTCCACGTAATAACTGATCACCACATCCTTGTTCAGGCAGGCCAGCACGGTGGCCCGGTCAACCGTGAACTCGACGGGCTTGCCCTTGTTGTTTCCGCTGATGGGTTTGTCGTCCTTATGCACGGTCACGCCGTCCTTCGTGGCCCACTCCATATAGAAGTGATCGCCGGCGTTCTCCGGCCGGTTGGCGGCAATTCTGACGGTTGCACCGTCCGGGGCGTTGGCCGGGTCCAGGATTCCATCGGGGGCTTGCACCACTTCCGCTGGATCCAGCAGTGGTTGCTCTGCCTGGCCTACGACAAAGGTCAGCGGATTGGAATAGCTGGTGGTGTCGGTTTCGAAGCGCCAGATCCTGTAGGACGCAGTAATTTTTTTTCCGCGGTTGGGCTCAATATGCGCAGCTACGAATGCGGCATCCAGTGTGAAATTAACATCCTTGTTGGCCGAGAGTGCATTCAGTGTGATCGTGTCTTCGGTCTTGCCGGTGGCCTCACCGTCCCAGGTGTACGTCACCTCGTCCTTGGCTTTACTTGGAGTACCTGTGGGTCTTGGCGCCGTCAGTCTGCTGGCGCCTGCGGGCAAGTCGCCGGGTTCCAGTCCACCATTCACTTCTCCCAGAACGATGGGCTTGACCAGTTCAAACTGCGGTTCGCCGACATTGACGGAGGTAGCAGGTCGGGAAAGGCGCCTGATGATTTCGCCGTCCTTGTCCATCAGCAATGCATAGGACGCGACGACGTTTCCGCCTTTGAGGGTGTGAATGTGTTTGCCGTCGATAGTGATGACAAAACCGTTCGGGTTGTCCACCTCGGACTGGTTCGGGAAATACCAGTCATCTTCGAGGTCGGGATCATACGTACTGCCATCGGGCCGCGTGCCGAACCATCTGATTTCGATTGCCATACCGACTTCAATGACCGGATTGTGCGGGATTCGCAAAGTGGTACTCGAGAGGTCGTCGGGAATCGCACCATTTTGTGCGTCGTCGAGAATCGGGGCCGCCAGTTGATCGGCTTCGCCCACAATCTGCACGAACTGGCCTTTGGAACGCAGAGGTTCGGTGCTGCCGTCACGAATGAGTCGATAGGAGAAAGTCACTTGGGTTTTTGCCAGTTTGCGCGCATCCGAGTTCTGGATAATCAACTCGTAGGTGTGTGGCAAGTTGTCGATGGTTACCAAGGGCGCAACGGCTTCGATCAGATCGCCATCTACTGTGGTGCCGCGCATCGTCAGTTCGATTTTGTCGTCATGCTTGAAGTCTGGACTTCTGGCTATCACTTGAGCGATGACGTCGTCATCACCCAGTGTCTCAAGATCAAGAATATTGTTGAGGGCCTGTTCGATAATAGGGGCGAGCAGAAGATTTGTGCCTACCGAGACTCTGATCCGGGTTTCCGTGCACCAGTCTTCTGCGTAATTGAATACCTTGTCACGAGGTCTGAACGTTACAGCGAGACCGGAATCGTCGGTATCGCCGGCCTCTTCGATGACACGTTTGTCTATCAGGATCTCGATCGGGTTGTTGTCCGGGTCATTGATTTGTCCGGCTGTCAGGGGTGGGGACTGCACGAATACACCACCCCAGCTCACGATCATCACATCCCCTTCTGCGGCATTGGGGTAAGGCAGGCCGGTGCCCGACGCGGGGCGGATGACAATCGACACACCCTCATCTGCTATTTCCTTGTCCACGATGCCGTTGACGATTTCCGGATCGATATACATGAACAGTTCGGAGTGGCCAGGTCCCGGCAGCGAATCTTGTCCCCCCGGAATCTCGATTTTCATGTATATCCTGGTCGCCGGTGTCTGCGTTTCCGGCGCTTGATTGAGGCGGGTGATGCGGTAAGACAGGGTATGCGAGCCGGTCTGGGCGTGCCGGGAGGGGACGAACAGCGTTACGCGCTGCCCCACCTCGGCGTCTTCCTTGATGCTGATTTGATCAACGACATTGTCATCCATCAACAGTTCGGCTTTGTCACCTTTATCCATTTTGGTCCAGGGGTGAATGTAAATTTGCAGACCTCTCTCTGGATGTACCCCCATCGCCGCTGCCCAATTGATCCCCCACTCATCGGAAGGCAATTTAACCGGTTGCTTGTCGGGAATTTCCAGCTCGGTAAGAGCCCGGGTGGCAACTCTTTTCGCAGGTTTTTTCAACATGGCAGACACTCCTGTCGAGGGATGGGCGACGGAGTGATTTAAGGATTGGAATCGATCATTTGACTACTGTCAGATCTGACAGGTGCACAGGGTTTTTCGACCAACGGTTGCTGAGCGTTCAGCTTTTGTGCAGGGTTTTCTGTCGCAAAATGTAGACCGTCACCAACACCGCGCTGGTCAACATGAACCCCCGCGCCCACGGCAGTGGCACCAGGTAGCACGAGAACAGAATGCTCGCCCACATCAGCCCGATCGCATAGACCTTGCCCTTGAGCGGAATGCCGTTGCCGTCGAGGTAATCGCGGATCCATGGCCCGAGCCGGGGGTGCTCGACCAGCCATTGATAGAAGCGCGGAGAGCTGCGGGCGAAGCAGGTGGCTGCCAGCAGGAGGAAAGGGGTGGTGGGGAGAACAGGCAGGAAAATCCCGATCACCCCCAATGCCACGCTGAGCCAGCCGATGGCCAGCAGGATGTAGCGCAACATCAGGGGGCGGTTGCCTATGGGGTTGTCCATAGGCCGCAACTTAGTGATGACGAGGCTTGAGGATCGCCGGTTTTTCGTCGGGCGCGTGGCACAGCAGGTACAGCGCGGTCAGGGCTTCCGGAATCTGCACGATCATGTCGTCCATCAGGTTGGCATCTTTTGCGATGTCTTCGAATTCCGGCTGTTCGTCGAACAGACCCGAACCGACCATGATCGGCAGGAGCATTTCGCTGACTTCTTCCTCGGCAGTCTCGAACCAAGCCGCTTCACGCAGGAACACGCCTTCCATGAAACCGATGCACCAGCCGCGCAGTTCGGAGTCATCCGGCTCGTCGCCCAGGTCCAGGTCGCACGGCAGCTCGAATTCTTCATCGGAGGCCAGTTGACGGGCGATGTGAGCCTTGAGACCGATCAGCGTGGCTTCGATCTCTTCGCGCTGGGCTTCGCTGCTGTAATGCGGCTCTTCGGCGAACAGGGCGTCGATCCATTCACGATCAGGCACCACGTCGGCGCAGATCGACAGCGCGGTCAGGTAGCCGTGAGCGGCCACATAGTCCAGCGCCTCTTCATGCAGCTCGTCGGCGTCGAGGAAGACTTGCAGGCGGGTTAGTTGCTCGGCGAAGGACATTAAAAGGCTACCTTGGGGGAATAAACAATGCGGGAATTCTAGGCCTTCTTGAGCCCTCAAGCCAGCCGCATGGCACATTTGCGCCCCCAAGCTTCTTATCGGCGGCGCCCTTTGCCGGGAAGGGCTCGGGTATACTGCCGCGCTTTGCGATCCCTGCCGGCGTCGCGGCTGATTTTGTACGGCGTCCTGCAATGCGCCCTTACGTTTTGTTTAAAGCAGCCCCGGCTGCCTTGAACCAGCCTGTGCAGGGATGTTTCGGTGGATTTTTGGAGTTTTTATGCTCGAACAGGCTCAACGCGTCCTCAAGGACATCTTCGGCTACGACAGTTTCCGCGGTCGCCAGGGTGCAATCATTGAGCGCGTGGCCAGTGGCGGCGATGCCCTTGTGCTGATGCCGACCGGTGGCGGCAAGTCGCTGTGCTACCAGGTACCGGCGCTGCTGCGCGACGGTCTGGCCGTGGTGGTGTCGCCGCTGATCGCGCTGATGGACGATCAGGTCGCCACCCTTGAAGAGCTGGGCGTGGCCGCTGCGTCGCTGAACTCCACATTGAGCCCCGAACAGCAACGCGACCTCGCCAACCGGATCCGGCGCGGCGAAGTGAAAATGCTCTATCTGGCGCCGGAGCGTCTGGTACAGCCGCGCATGCTGTCTTTCCTGCAAGGTTTGAACATCGCCCTGTTCGCCATCGACGAAGCGCATTGCGTGTCGCAATGGGGCCATGACTTCCGCCCGGAATACCTGCAACTGGGGCAACTGGCGGAAATGTTTCCCGATGTACCGCGTATTGCCCTGACGGCCACCGCCGACAAACGCACCCGGGAAGAAATCGTCACCCGTCTGCACCTGCAGAACGCCGAGCGTTTCCTGTCGAGCTTCGACCGTCCGAACATCTTCTACCGCATCGTGCCCAAGGAGCAGCCGCGCAAGCAGTTGCTGGCGTTCCTCGCCGAGCGACGCAGCGATGCCGGCATCGTCTACTGCCTGTCGCGCAAGAAGGTGGAGGAGGTGGCCGCGTTCCTTACCGAGCAGGGGTTCCCGGCGCTGCCGTATCACGCCGGGCTGCCCAACGACCTGCGTGCCTATCACCAGAAGCGCTTCCTCAATGAGGAAGGCCTGATCATGGTCGCCACGGTGGCGTTCGGCATGGGCATCGACAAACCCAACGTGCGCTTCGTCGCTCACCTCGATCTGCCGAAATCCCTTGAGGCCTATTACCAGGAAACCGGACGCGGCGGCCGTGACGGTCTGCCGGCGGATGCGTGGATGGCCTACGGCCTGCAGGACGTGGTGATGCTCAAGCAGATGCTGCAGAACTCCGAAGGCGACGAGCGCCACAAGCGTCTGGAGCAACACAAGCTCGACGCCATGCTCTCGCTCTGCGAAGAAACCCGCTGCCGCCGTCAGGCGCTGCTGGCGTACTTCGATGAAGACATGCCCGAGCCTTGCGGCCACTGCGACAATTGCATCGACGGCGTGCAGACCTGGGACGCCACCGAGCCTGCGCGTCAGGCACTGTCGGCGATCTACCGCACCGGCCAGCGTTACGGCGTCGGCCACCTTGTGGACGTGCTGCTGGGCAAGGACAACGAAAAAGTCCGCAGCTTCGGCCATCAGCACCTGTCGGTGTATGGCGTCGGCAAGGCGCTGGGGGAGAACGAATGGCGTTCGCTGTTCCGTCAGCTCGTGGCTCGTGGTCTGGCGGATGTCGATCACGAAGGCTACGGCGGCCTGCGTCTGAGCGACACGTGCCGGCCGCTGCTCAAGGGGGAGGTGAGCCTGGAGCTGCGCCGCGACCTCAAACCGCAAATCACCGCCAAGAGCGGCAGCAAGAGCCAGGCCAGCCAACTGGTGCGTGGCGAAGAGCGCGAACAGTGGGAAGCCTTGCGCGCCCTGCGGCGCAAACTGGCTGAAGAGCATGGCGTGCCGCCGTATGTCATCTTCCCCGACTCGACCCTGCTGGAAATGCTCCGCAGCCAGCCGACCTCGATGGCGCAGATGGCTCGGGTCAGCGGTGTCGGCGCACGCAAGCTGGAGCGTTACGGCGAGGCGTTCCTCGAGGTGCTTGGCGGCGAGGCCGAGGCGCCGAAAGTGGTGGCCGATGTGCGCCACGAACTGATCACCCTGGCCCGCGCTGGCATGACGCCATTGCAGATCGCCGGCCAATTGCAGTGCTCGGAAAAGAACGTTTACACCATGCTCGCCGAAGCCATCGGCAAGCAGCAATTGTCGCTGGAGCAGGCGCTGGATCTGCCGGAAGACCTGATGGGCGAAGTGCAGGACGCATTCCTCGACGGCGAGGGCGAGTTGCCATCCGTCGCCGAAGTGGCGGAGCTGTTTGCCGGCCGTGTTCCGGAGGGTGTGCTGTATTGCGTGCGCGCGGCCTTGCAGGCTGAATTCGAGATGTGAGCAATCGCTTACACAAACCGTTGTATTGATGGAACGATTCAGTATGGGACTGCCCTTGCCTATAGCCAGATGTCATGCTTAGCTGACTAATAATTAGTTTTTCTCTATTTCTTCAGCCTGACCATGAGTGTTTTATGCCGTTAACCGATCAACACCGCTTTGGCATGCAATTGGCCCAGATGTCCCGTGGCTGGCGTGCCGAACTGGATCGCCGGCTGGCCGGCCTGGGTCTGTCCCAGGCGCGCTGGCTGGTGCTGCTGCATCTGGCGCGATTCGAGGAAGCCCCGACCCAGCGGGAGCTGGCGCAAAGCGTCGGCGTCGAAGGGCCGACCCTCGCCCGGCTGCTCGACAGTCTGGAAAGCCAGGGGCTGGTGCAACGCCAGTCCGTGATGGAAGACCGTCGGGCGAAAAAGATTGTGTTGTGTGCCCCGGCCCGTCCGCTGATCGAACAGATCGAAACCATCGCCACGCAGCTGCGCAAAGAGTTGTTCGAGGGCATTGATGAGGCGGACATGAAGGTGTGCATGCGGGTTCACGGGCACATTCTGGCGAATCTGGAAAAATCTTGAGGCACAACGACGTGCCGTTTTTTTGAGGGATCGCGCTGGGCAGACTATAAGAACTACTGGGCAATATCGTGTTCGTACCGGATGTGCGAACCCATAGAAGTCGGTTTTGCTTATTTAAGGGATGCTCATGCTCGACAGTCGGCACGTAGTACTGCGTTGCGCCCATTCGCTGCTGGTGGCCGGTGTTGTCACCTGGTCCACGGCATCGCTGGCGCTGGGGCTCGGTGACATCACCGTGCACTCAGCGCTCAATCAGCCGTTCAAGGCCGACATCGCCCTGGTGGATGCTGCCGGGCTCAGTGCAGGCGAACTCTCGGCCAGCCTGGCCTCGGCGGACGAGTTCGGTCGAGCCGGTGTCGAGCGGGTGTTCTTTCTCAACGATCTCAAATTCACCCCGATCCTGCACGGCAATCGCAATCTGATCCGGGTGACCTCGACCAAGCCGGTCAACGAACCTTTCCTGAATTTCCTGGTGCAGCTCAATCAGCCCAACGGCCACCTGCTGCGTGAATACACGGTGTTGATCGATCCGCCGGGTTCGCCGGGGATCGTGCCGGCCACCGACGAACCTGATGTCCATGCGCAATCTTCGGAGTTTCCGACGCCCGAGCCGCCTGTAGCCACCCCCCAGAACAAGTCTGTTGCCGCACCGGCCGCGTCAGCGCCTCAAACGACGCCAGCCAATGACGCGCAGGCGGAACAACTGGCGGCCAGCGCGCTGCAGAACCAGCAATTGCAGAAGACCATCTATGAGCTGAATCTGAAGCTGCAGACGCAGGATGTGCAAATCGCCGACGGCAAGAAGCAGCTGGCTGATCTGCAGGCCCGTCTGGCCGAGGTTCAAAAGGCCCCGCCGGCGTCTGCAGCGCCTGCGCCAGTGCCGGTCGCAGCGCCGACGCAGACACAAGACGACTCTGTCAGTTGGCCTTTGCTCCTGGGCTTGCTGCTGTTGCTCGGGGGGCTGGTGGTCGGGCTGATCGTGCGCCGCAGGCGTCAGCAGGCAATGATCCCGGATGGGCCGGCACGGATGCTGCCGCAGCGAAGCGAGCCAGAGCTCAATGACAGCGAACACGTTCGCCCGCATGCTGCGCACGGAGCCGTTGAGCATCGAGACGAACAGACAAGCGGCGATGTGCTGGAAGCCGTAGGTATCTACCTGGCCTATGGTCGGCTGGGCGAAGCGCTTGGCCTGCTGCGCGAAGCGTTGCGAAAGGACCCGGAGCGCATTGATCTCGGTATGCAGTTGCTCGATGTGCTGGGACGTCAGGGCGATCAGACGGCCTATGACGAACAGGAACACCACTTGCGCCAGCTCGGTGTCGAAGATCAGCGACTTGCCGATGTCCGCTCACGCCACTCCAAACTGACGGCGACCACAGTGCCGACCCCGGTGGCCCCCGCCATCGTTGCGTTGCCCGCTGAGCCTGTGTTGCCTGCTGGACCTCTGGCCGAAGACGATTTCGAGCTGAATCTGGAAGCATTGTCCACGGACTCCGCCTGGGAATTGAAGGACAGTCGCACTTCCAGTGATACCTCCGCGCCGGCCCCGTCTGCGTTCGGCTCCAGCCTGCGGGTGCTGCCACAGGATTTCGAGCCGTCGTCATCTGCCGATGAGGACCCTGAAACGGCTGAGCTGGAATGGATCGCCGAACCGGAGGTGCCGCCGATAGACGACGATTTCCTCAACGAGTTTGGCGATCCCGACCAGTCTCTGGCGCTGGAGCCACTTGATCTGCAAGCGCCGGAGCCAGAGCCTGATCCGATAGAAGCCGCCCACGCCGAAAAACTCGAACAGGCCCAGACCTGCATCGACGATGGCGACCTCGACAGTGCCATCGCCTTGCTCAATGAGCTGCTCAAGGAGGGCGACGAGCCGCTCAGGCAAACCGCCCGAACCCTGTTGGCGGGAATTCGCTGACCCGGCTTAGAAGGTTTGCCCCAGGTTCAGATAAACAGCCTGTTCATTGGCATCGTTGAGGCCATAGCTGAAATTCAATGGCCCCAATGGTGTGTCGAAACCGATGAATACGCTGGCTGCATTGATGTAGCCGCTGTCGAAGTCATTGTCGTTGTTCCAGGCCCGGCCACGCTCCAGCGACCCGCCGGCATACAGCGGGAAATCCAGTGGCAGGTAGGTGCGTGGCGTCAGGCGGCGGTAGTACACGGCCCGCAGCAGGCTGACGTTCTGCCCGGAGATGGCGTCTTCGCGGAAACCGGACAGCTGCCGGGCGCCACCGAGCAGGAAACTTGAAGTCACCACATTGGCATCGTCCAGCGTGCGCCCATAGCGACCGCCCAGAATCAGCGTGTCCGGGCCGCTGCTCATGGCCTTGTCCAGTTTGAACTCCCATTGCCGGTAGCGCGTGTCGGAGCCCAGGCCCGGCTCGAACTGCATCAGGGTCAGGCTGACGTCCTTGCCGTCATGGGGAAAGTACACGTTATCCAGTGAGTCGAACGAATACTTCAGCGCATAGAAACCTTCATTGAAATGCTCGCTCGGCAGATCCTGATCGCCGATCCGCACGTCTGCCTTGCCCCAGGCCTCGCCGACGCCAAAGCGGATTTCGCCGTTGTTGCCGATCTGGCGCCCGACGTTGAGTCCAAAACCGTAGCGTTCGACGCGGTACTGGGCGACCGGATCGTTGTCGAGCACCGAGTCGACATTCTGGGCTTCGAACGCCGCATAGGGGGCGACGAAGTAGCGTGAACCCACGTCCAGCGGCTGGTAGAACTCCGTGTAGAGTTCCTGTTTGTCACCGATTTGCGCCCGGGTCAGCCACTCGGCGCCGAGGCGATTGATGCCGTTGATGCGGTAACTGGCGCCCAGATTGAAGGCGCTGTCGCCGCGCATGTCGTCCGACAGGTTCAAGCCGACCCGCAAGTAATCGGTGCCGCTGCGCTTGCCCCGGGCGCTGATCACCAACGTGTGTTCCTGGCCCTTGTGCACCACGCGGTATTGCACCTGTTCGAAGTAATCCAGACCGTACAGGGTGCCCATGTCCGAATGCAGTCGCCCCAGGTCCAGCGGTTCGCCAATGGGCTGGCGGATGTAGTAACGGATCACGTCGTCGCCGACTTTCGAATCGTTTTCGATTTTGATCGCGGTGATGATCGGCGTGCGTTGGCCCGGTGCGCGGGCGGCGTTGAGCTCCGCGTCCTGTGGTACCGCAGGCTTCAATCGCGCGAGGCGGGCGTCAAGGGCTTTGGTGGCGCGGTATCCGGCGTCGATCATGTCTTCGGCGCGACCGAAGTCGGTGACGCCGAAACTGGCCAGTGGTGGCTGGATCAGCACGTCATTGGGGTGCAGCGCGGCCAGTTGTTCCTCGGAATTGCGCCGGGTCATCAGGGTGATCGACTGGTTCAGCACATCCACCACGGTGGTCAGTTGCTTGCGATTGCGCAGCGGGGTCCCGATGTCGACCACGATGGCGACATCGACGCCCATTTCCCGGGCGACATCGAGGGGGATGTTGTCGGTCATGCCGCCGTCCACCAGCAGCCGGCCATCCAGTTCGACCGGGGCGAACACCGCCGGGATCGACATGCTGGCGCGAATCACCAGGGGCAGGTGACCCTTGCGAAACACCACTTTTTCGCCATTGGCGATGTCGGTGGCCACGGCGCGGAACGGGATCGGCAGCTTGTCGAAATCCCGTGTGTCGCTGGTGTGGGCCAGCAGGCTTTCCAGCAACAGCGCCAGGTTCTGCCCCTGGATCACCCCCAGCGGCAGACCGAGGCTGCCGTCGTCGCGAAAGCTCAGTTTCTGCTTCACCAGAAAGTCGCGGTCGTCCTGTTTGCGCCGAAACGGTACGTCTTCCCGGGGCGGAGCATCGGACAAGGCCTGCTGCCAGTCGATGCTCAGGGCGAGTTTTTCCAGTTCGTCGATCTTGTAACCCGAGGCGTACAGGCCACCGACCACCGCGCCCATGCTGGTGCCGGCAATCGCGTCGATCCTGATGCCTTGCTCTTCCAGCGCCTTGAGCACGCCGATGTGCGCCAGCCCGCGGGCCGCGCCACCGGACAGCACCAGACCGACTTTCGGTCGGGGTGCTTCACTGGCATGAATGAACAGCGGCAGGAAACCAAGCAACAGGCAGATCAGCAGACGACGCATTGTGAGTCTCGGGGCGAGCGTTAAAGCCGGCTATTATAGCGGCGCCCTCTGGCTCAGGAGTTTCAGCGATCATGACCGCCACAAAACCGGAAATCGTCATCACTTATTGCACGCAGTGCCAGTGGCTGTTGCGTGCCGCGTGGCTGGCGCAGGAGTTGCTCAGCACCTTCGGCGACGACCTTGGCAAAGTGTCGCTGGTGCCGGGCACCGGCGGGATTTTTCACATCAGCTGCGACGGCGTGCAGATCTGGGAGCGCAAGGCCGACGGTGGCTTCCCCGAGGCCAAGGTGCTCAAGCAGCGGGTACGCGACCAGATCGACCCGGAACGCGACCTTGGCCATAACGACCGAACTCAGTGAGAGGCCGCCTCGGCTGCCACGGCTTTTTTGCCGGAGCTGCCTGACAGCTGGCTCGACACCACAATGGCCACGATGATCAGTGCGCCGCCCAGCAGCATGCGCAGGGTCGGATTTTCATCGAACAGCAGCCACGCGACGGTGATGCCGTACACCGGCTCCATGGCGAACACCACGGCTGCGGTGCGCGCCTTGATCACTGACAGACTGGCGACGAACAGACTGTGGGCGACGCCGGTGCAAAACACCCCGAGCAGCCCGATCCACAACCAGTCGATGGCACGAACGTCGCTCAGTTGTGGCGCCGCCACCGGCAGCAGACACAACGCCACCACCACGTTCTGACACAGTGCTGCCTGCACGGCCGGGATGCGTCCGGAGCTGGCCCGGTTGGTCAGCGACAATAGCGAAAACAGCAGACCGGACAGGATCGCCCAGAGCAGGCCGGTGGTGGCGCCGCTGGCCAGGTCGAACGCCGGGGTTACCAGTATCAGACCGACACTGACCAATGCCACCAGAATGATCTCGTTGGCGCGAATACGCTCGCGGAAGATCAGACCTTCGAGAATCACCGTGAAGGCCGGGAAACTGGCGAAGCCCAGCGTGGCAACGGCGACACCGGCGACCTTCACCGCGACGAAGAAACTCACCCAGTGGCCGGCCAGCAATGCGCCGCTCAGGGCCAATCGTCGCCAGTCCACGGCTTGCATTCTTTGCCAGCCCTGACGGGTGGCGAAACGGGCGAAGAACGCCAGCGCGAGAACGGCAAATGCGGCGCGTCCAAAGACGATGACCGCCGGCGTGGCGGCCGCGAGTTTGCCGAAGACGCCGGTCAGGCCGAACATCAATGCGCCGATATGCAGGGCGCCGAGGGCAGTACGGGGAGTCATGTCGATCCTTTTTCCAGACGCAATTTCATGGACTCATTGAAGCCGGAAACGGCCCGTCAGTCTGTCGGCAGACTATCGACTTTTGTCGTCAGCCTCGCGTCGCAATTGTGTAGGAGAGGTACCAAACTCACGCAGGACGGCAGCCGAGAACGCACTTTGCGATCCATAGCCGACGCGGCTGGCAATTTCGCCGATGGGCAGGGTGGTATTGCGCAACAGTGTGGCGGCTTTATGCAGGCGTCGACTGCGAATGTAATCCATGGGGGTCTGCCCGCATTCGGCGACGAACCGGGCGTGCAAGCGGGCGCTGGACAACCCGGCGACCCGCGCCAGGTCCGCCACTTGCAGCGGATAGGCGGCATATTGCTCGATGTGCGCGTCGAGTGCCGCATAGGGCAGGCGACGTGCGCAGACTTCACCGGGTTGCCCGTGGTTCAGGCTCGCGAGCAGCAAGACCGCGCCTTGTTGTGCAATCAGCGGATCGTCCACCGGACCATTCGCCAGCCAGTTGACCAGTTGGCCCTGGCCGGCATCCAGCGAGAGCCGGGCGGCGTTGTCCAGCAGACGACGGCTGGCCTCGGCGTGATCGCCCAGCGAACGTGCCAGCCATTGTTCGTCCGGCACATCCAGCACCAGACAGCGGCTGCCCTTGGGGCTGCCGCACGCGTGGTGCGCGCCGGCGGGAATCACCACGAAACTCTGCTGCAGGACCTGACTGCCGTGCCCTTCGACCTCGAAATCCAGCGCGCCGGACAGGCCGAACACCAGTTGCGCGTGGTCGTGACTGTGGACGATCAGGTCGTGGGTGTAATGGCGCAGGGTCAGGATCGGTTGCATGGCGGTCTCCGGGCGAACTGCCAGTCTACACCGGCGCGCAGGCGACGCGTTTGTCACAAGACTGACGCATGCCTGTCATGGTCGATTAACCGGGCTCGCGCACAGTGGCGAAAACATCGCAGAGGGTTGCCCATGACCAGCGCCGAGCTCGCCAGACCCAGCCGTAAACAAAGGGTTCGCACCTTATGGATCTCCGACGTGCATCTGGGCACGCGGGATTGCCAGGCCGAGCATCTGTCGCAGTTTCTCAAGGGCTATCACGCCGACAGGATTTACCTAGTGGGCGACATCATTGACGGCTGGAAGCTGCGCGGTGGCATGTATTGGCCCCAGGCGCACACCAACGTGATTCGCCGTTTGCTGACCATGAGCAAACGGGGCACCGAGGTGATCTACGTCACCGGCAACCACGACGAATTCCTGCGCCGCTATTCAAAGCTGATTCTGGGCAACATCCAGCTGGTCGATGAAGCCGTGCACGTCACCGCCGATGGCCGGCACTTGCTGGTGATCCACGGCGACCAGTTCGACGTGATCACCCGCTATCACCGCTGGCTGGCGTTTCTTGGCGATTCGGCCTACGAATTCACCCTGACCCTCAATCGCTGGCTCAATCACTGGCGGGCGAAATATGGCTATGGTTACTGGTCGCTTTCGGCTTATCTGAAACACAAGGTGAAGACGGCCGTGAATTTCATCAGCGACTTCGAAGAAGCCATCGCCCATGAATGCGTGAAGCGCGAGCTGCACGGCGTCGTTTGCGGGCACATTCATCACGCCGAGATCCGCAAGGTCGGCGAGGTGGATTACCTCAATTGCGGAGACTGGGTGGAGTCATGCACGGCGCTGATCGAGCACTGGGACGGTACGATCGAGCTGTATCGCCTGGCGGATGCGCAAGCGCGGGAGGCCGAGCTTAAGGCGGCCAAGATCGCCGAGCTGGCCTGAGTTTTTCAAATCAACTCAAGCCGGGGAGTGTTCCTCCATCGCCGCTTTGTAGATGGAGTTCTTCGGCTGGGCGAACAATCGCTCCATCATTGGTTGGAAGAAACTCAGCGGCAGGGTGTCGTAGGCCGGGTCAAATGCCGCCGCGTCGTACCTGGCGCAGAACTCCGCGGTCGCCTGATACTGCGGATGGCCGCTGAATTGCTCGCGCAAGTGCCGATCCATGCCCAGGTGATGGAAGAAATAGTAGCCCTGGAAGATTCCGTGTTTCTCCACCATCCACAGGTTTTCGGCGCTGACGAACGGTTTGAGAATGGCGGCGGCGATGTCCGGGTGATTGTAGGAACCCAGCGTGTCGCCGATGTCGTGGAGCAGGGCGCAGACCACGTATTCCTCGTCGCGGCCGTCGCGATATGCACGGGTGGCGGTTTGCAGCGAGTGGGTCAGGCGATCCACCGGGAACCCGCCGAAATCACCTTCGAGCAATTTCAGGTGCGCGATGATCCGACCCGGCAATTGACGGGCGTAGGCACTGAAATCCGCCGCAATGATTGCCCAGTCTTCCTGGGTGCCGTCTTTCATGTGGGTGAATCGGGCAGTGGCGTTCATCGGCAATCCTTTTGGTCAGGTTTTCAGAACGCTACGCGCCCCAGGATCATGTCGCGATACATGACGAAGTCGCCCAGCAGGCTGTAGAGCGGATGCTGGAAGGTGGCCGGCCGGTTTTTCTCGAAGAAGAAATGCCCGACCCAGGCGAAGCTGTAACCGGCCAGCGGCAGGGCCAGCAACAGCAGCCAGGCGCCCTTGGCGATGGTCAACGCGAGAATGAAGATCACCAGCGTCGTGCCGACGAAGTGCAGGCGACGGCAAGTGCTGTTGCTGTGTTCGCTGAGGTAGTACGGATAGAACTCGGCAAAGCTGTTGAAAGGCTTGATGGTTTCCACGACCGCTGTCTCTGTGGTTATTGTTCTGATGGCAAGTTGTTCGGCGGGTAGCTTATTTGAGTCTAGAGTGAACAGTGGCGTCGGCCAGTGACAATCGGCGCCACTTTACTATCCTTGGAAAATCGGCCGTAGTATGCGGCTCATCATGTCATCCAAGAAAAAAACGCCATGAGCGAACGTACGACATCTGCAAGCTGGGCGATGGGGATTGTCAAGGCACTGGAAATGGACGGCCTGGATTGTCGGGTTCTGTTCAAGCAACTGGGGCTCGACTATGCGGCGCTGGAGGATCCGGACGCGCGTTTCCCGCAGGATTCCATGACCCGACTCTGGCAGCGGGCGGTCGAGCTGTCCGGCAACCCGGCCATCGGTCTGAACATGGGCAAGGTGGTACGACCCGCCTCGTTGCATGTTGCGGGCTATGCGTTGATGTCCAGCAACACTCTGGCCGAAGGCTTTCAGCGACTGGTGCGGTATCAGCGGATCATCGCCGAAAGTGCCGACCTGAGTTTTCGTCTGCTTGACGAAGGTTATGCGCTGATTCTGACGGTGCACGGCGATCATCTGCCACCGACCCGGCAAAGTGCCGAAGCCTCGCTGGCCTGCGCGCTGTCCTTGTGTGGCTGGCTGACCGGGCGTACCTTGCACCCGCGCAAGGTGCTGGTGCAGGGCGATGAACCCGATGACCTCGAGCCTTACAAACTGGCTTTTCATGCGCCGCTGGTGTTCAACGCACCGTATGACGCACTGATTTTCGAGCGGGCCGACATGGAAGCGCCGCTGCCCACCGCCAACGAAGCAATGGCGCTGCTGCACGACCGGTTCGCCGGGGAGTATCTGGCACGGTTTTCCGAAAGTCGCGTGACCCACAAGGCCCGTCAGGTGTTGTGCCGTCTGTTGCCCCAGGGCGAACCCAAACGCGATACGGTGGCGCAGACGCTGCATCTGTCCCAGCGCACCCTGCAACGGCGTTTGCAGGAGGAGGGCACCAGTTTCCAGCAGTTGTTAGATGACACTCGCCGCGAACTGGCCGAACAATACCTGGCGCAACCCAACATGACCTTGCTGGAAATCGCCTATCTGCTGGGGTTTGCCGACCCGAGCAATTTCTTCCGCGCCTTCCGCCGCTGGTTCGACACGACACCCGGCGATTACCGGGCGCGTTTGCTGGACGCGCCGAACGCGGTCAGTGACGCCAGAACGCCGGAATACACAACACAAATACCGTAATGATCTCCAGCCGGCCGAGCAGCATGCCGAACGACAGGATCCACTTGGCGGCATCCGGCAGCGTCGAGAAGTTGCCGGCCGGCCCGATGGTTTCACCCAGTCCCGGGCCGACGCCGGAAACGGTGCTGGCCGCGCCGGTCAGCGCCGTCATCCAGTCCACGCCGATCAGCGACAGCAGCAGGGCAATCACACAGATCGTGATGGCGAAGAAGAACGAAAAGGTCAGGATCGAACGGACGATCTCTTCGTCGAGGCGATGGCCGTTGTACTTCTGCTTGATCACCGCGCGCGGGTGAATCAACTGATTGAGGTTGGCCTTGAGCAAGATGTAGGCGACCTGGAACCGGAAGATTTTGATCCCGCCTGCCGTCGAGCCGGAACAGCCACCGACGAAGCCCAGGTAGAAAAACAGCATCAGCGAGAAATTGCCCCACAGGCTGTAGTCCCCCAGTGCAAAACCGGTGGTGGTCACGACCGACGTCACGTTCAGCGCCACATGACGCAATGCGTCCAGCCAATGCAGGTCGGTGGTCCACCAGTACCAGGTGCCGAGTACCAGCCAGGTCACCAGCAGCATTCCGAGCAGGCCTTGTACCTGCTGATCCTTGATCAGTGCCCGGCGGTTGCCGCGCAACGTGGCCACGTAAAGCGTGAACGGCAGGCTGCCGAGAATCATCACCACCACCGCCACCCAGTGCACCGCCGGTTGTGTCCACTTGGCCAGGGACTGGTCAGAGGTCGAGAAACCGCCGGTGGAGATCGCCGACATCGCGTGGTTGATCGCATCGAACGGGCTCATCCCCGCCCACCAGAACGCCAGGCTGCCGAGAATGGTGATGCCGATGTAGGTCACCACGATCAGGCGCGCCACCATATGCGAACGGGGCATGACTTTTTCCGAGCGATCCGAGGATTCGGTCTGGAACAGGCGCATGCCACCGATGCGCAACAGCGGCAGAATCGCCACCGCCATGCCGATGAAGCCGATGCCGCCGAGCCAGTGCAGCAGCGAGCGCCACATCAGGATGCCGGGAGACATGGTGTCCAGACCGCTGAGTACGGTCGAGCCGGTGGCAGTGATACCGGACATGCTTTCGAAGAACGAGTCGGTGTAGCTGATGTGCTGGGTCAGCAGAAACGGCAGCGCGGCGAAAATGCACACCACCAGCCAACTGCTGACGGTCAGCAGGTACATGTCGCGGGGGCGCAGGTGAATGTGTTCCGGGCGACCGGGAATCACCAGGGCCAGACCGGCGACGAAGGTGATCATGCTCGCCCAGAGGAACGACGGCAGGTCCCCGGTATGGTCGAAAATCACCAGAGTGGCCATGGGCACGACCATGGCAATGGCCAGGGTGATGAGGAAGATGCCGATGATGAAACCAATGATCCGTAAGGTCGGCAACGCCATGAAGTCCGCTCGGGCTGATGTGGGAAGGGCGCCATTCTACCTGCGAGGCAAGGCATGTAAACCGACGCGGCCGGATCACTTGCAGCTAGAATAGCCGGACATTTTTTTCAGGAGGTGGCCGATGCAGGCTCTCGACGCTTTGCTCAACCGTGTTTCCGTTCCGCGACTGGTCGATCCGGCCCCTACCGCCGAACAACGCGAAGTGCTGTTCGCCGCTGCGACCCGCGCACCGGACCACGGGCATTTGCAGCCATATCGCTTTCTGACCGTCGAAGGCGCGGCACGTGAGCAAATGGGCGAGTTGCTGGCGCAAGCGGCACAGATGCAGGAAGGCGAAGTCACCGAAGCGATGATCGACAAGGCCCGCAACGGCCCGCTGCGGGCGCCGTTGGTGGTCGTGGTCATCGCAAAACTGCAGGATCACGTCAAATACCCGAAAGCCGAGCAGTTGCTGGCGGCGGGTTGTGCGGCCCACGGGATTTTGCTGGCAGCCTACGCGCAGGGAATTGGCGCGGTATGGCGTACCGGTGAGCTGGCTTACTCGAAACATGTCGCCAAAGGTTTGGGGCTGACGGATGACGAGAAGGTGATTGCGTTCCTCTACCTCGGTACTCCACAGAAAGAGCCACGGGTGGCAGAGAAGGTTGATCTGGCGGAGTTCGTCAGTGCCTGGCCGGGTAAAGCCTGACACTGAAAACCTCATCAGGGCTGGGCAACCGCACCCGGTTCCAGCGGCAACTCAAGACTCGCCACAAACCCACCCTGCGGATGATTGGCCAGCACCAGCGTCCCGCCATGGCGCTCCGCCGCACGCCGGGCGATTGCCAGGCCCAGACCATGCCCGGCAGCGGTTTGCCCCGGTGCCCGATAAAACGGCTCGCCCAACTGGCTCAGGTGCTCGGCCTGCACCCCCGGGCCATGGTCGCGCACGCTGACCACGATCCGCTCGCCTTGTCGCGAGGCTTGCAATTCGATCGGCCGGCCCACCGGGTTGAAGCGCTGGGCGTTGCGCAGCAGGTTGTCCACGGCGCGTTCGATCATGGTCGGCCAGCCTGTCAGATTAAGCTGCGGTTCGGCCTCCAGGCGTACGGTCTGCTCCGGCGAGCCGAGCTGAGCGTCCTTTTGCAGGGCGCCCAGCAGGGCATTCAGATCCACGGCCTCGGCGCTGGCGTTGTCGGCGTCGACCCGCGCCAGCACCAGAATTTCACTGATCAAGGCTTCCAGACGATCGCATTCGCGGGTAAGACGCGGCCAGAGTTTTTCCCGTTCTTCCGGGCTTGCCCGTTCGGCCAGTGCCAAGGCGATGCGCAGCCGTGCCAGCGGTGAGCGAAGCTCGTGGGAGACGTCCCGCAGCAACTGACGCTGGCTGCCGATCAGGCTTTGCAGACGCGCGCCCATGCGGTTGAAGTCGTTGGCCAGCACGCCAAACTCATCGCGGCGGTTGGCCAGTTTCGCCAGGCTGTTCTGCTGGTAGGTGGTCTGCCCCAGATCGTGCACCGCGCCGCGCAAGCGATTGAGCGGGCGGGTGATGGAGAAGGTCACCAGCAGGCTGAACAGGGTCAGCACCACCAGCGCGATTCCCAGCGCACTCAATGGCCAAAGCAGGCTTTCGCGGTGCCAGGCGTTGAGTTCCGGGTGCGGAATGCGATAGATGAACAGGTAGGTGTCACCGGTCTTTTCGCTGGTGAACTCGTCAGTCAGACGCCGCCAGGGCAGGCGCCGGTCGTCGTTGTTCTGCCGTGCTTCGAAGGCTGCCGCGCGACGGGGGAAGGTGCCGCGCACCACCGGGTCGCCGCTTTCGTTCAGCACTTGTACGTCGATGTGGTACTGACGTTTGCGTTGCTGGAGGATGTCCTGGGCGGCGTCTTCGCCCTTGGATTCGTAGGTCTGCGTCCAGTCGGCGGCCAACGTGTTGAGGCCCGGATGGCGGCTGAGAATCCAGGCGTCCTGATTGAGCATGTGCCCCAGCAGAATGGAAAGCCCCGCAACCAGGGCGATGGCCAGCCAGAAGCTTGCGAGAATACGCCAGAACAATGAACGCACAGTATTTCCTCAGGACGGACGCAAAACCTTTGTGGGAGCGAGCCTGCTCGCGATGGCGCAGTGTCAGACAGCCCATTGTGTCTGATACACCGCCATCGCGAGCAGGCTCGCTCCCACATTGGACTGGGTATAAAAAGACCCGACGGTGTGAACCGTCGGGTCATTACATTATTGCGCCTTTTGCGGCTGTTGCGCTTTCCAGGCCTTGAACTCGGCCCATTCGGCGCGACGCTCGGCCTGTTTCTTCTGGATCTCGTCGAATTTCTTCTGTTGATCCGGTTTCAGCACGGCGCGGACATCCGATTCGGCTTTCTTGCGGTTGGCCGCCATCTCGTCTTTCATGGCTTTCTGGTCGGCCGGTGAGAGTTTCTCCAGGTATTTCTCGACCGTCTGCTTACGTTCGTGCATCTGCTCGCCCATGATCTTGCGAATCTGTTCGCGCTGCTCGCGGGACAAGTCCAGCTGGCTGTACGGGCCTTTGCCGTGCATGCCGTGCATCTGACCGCCGTGGTGCCAGCCACTGTCAGGCCCACCCATCGGGCCACCATCCTGCGGCACGGCCATGGCGACGGTCGGCAGAGCGGCAGCGAACATCAGAGCGATAAGGGTCTTGCGCATGGTGAATCTCCTTGTCTCGTTCCCGGTACGTTCCGGATGGGTACAGATTACGGAGATCAAGGTCAGCGGCGGTCAGCGCTGGGTAAAGCTTGGGTAAAGACGCTTTGTCATCAAACTGACAAAGCGCCCGGAGGAGCGCTAGAGGCTGTAGTAATAGCCGCGGCTGCGCAGGGCCACGATGCGTGGGCGGCCGTCGGCGTGGGGGCCGATCTTCTTGCGCAGGTTGCTGACATGCATGTCCAGGCTGCGGTCGTACAGGGTCAGCTTGCGACCCAGAGCGATCTGCGCCAGTTCCTGCTTGTCCAGCGGCTCGCCCGGTTGTTTGAGCAGGGCTTCGAGCAGACGGCTTTCGGATACGGTGAGGGTGAATTCCTTCTCGTCGATGCTGACCACCCCGCGCACCGGGCTGAAACTCAGGTCGCCCAGCTCGAGCTGGGTCGACACGGCGGCAGGGTGGCTGCGGCGCAGCACGGCGCGCAGGCGGGCAGTGAGTTCGCGGGGATCGCAGGGTTTGGCCAGGTAATCGTCGGCACCCAGTTCCAGGCCGAGGATGCGGTCCAGCGGCTCGCCGCGGGCCGAAAGCATCACCACTGGAAGGTCGGCATGGTCGTTGCGCAATTGCTTGAGCAGTTCCAGACCGCTGCCATCGGGCAGCATCACGTCCAGCACTACGGCAGCGGGGGCGGATTCGGCCAGAGCCTTGCGGGCGCTCTGGCCGTCGTGGCAGGCACGTACCTGGAAGCCTTCCTGGCTCAGCCAACTGCTCAGAAGCTCACACAGCTCCTGGTCATCATCAATCAGTAACAGCTCGCTCATGACTCACTCAATTTAGCCATTGTCGACGTTTTCGGCTTGCACCACTGGCAAAGATACCGCAGAGCAGGGCCAATAGCGCTACCCCGGCGCCGGTGACGAACCATTGCTGCTGTTCGGTCAGCAGGCGTGGTACAGGGCTGGCCTGGGCTTCCTTGAGTTGCAGTTTCAGACGCTGGTTCTCCTGGCGCAACCGGGCAAGCTGGGCGCTTTCGCGGGTGTTGTCGGCATTCTGCAGTTGTTTGCTCAGTTCTTCGCGCTGCTGCTCGCTGGCTTTCAGGCGCTGCTGCAACTCGGTGATCTGGCTGCCGGCGCTCAAGGACAACGGCGTGGAATAACCGCTTTCGGCGCTTTCCTCACCATGGGCGGGCGCCATGATCGACAACGTGACCAGCATCAGACACAACGGACCCTTGCGCATAGCGACTCCTGTTTCCAAATGGATATTGGGCAGGTTGTCGGCCGGCAAACGAGAATAATGAGCGATTGAGAACGCGATGAACCGACAAGGTTCATCGCGTGGGAGAAGATTACGGCAGGACTTGTTTGAACGGCTTCACGACGACATTCGCATAGACGCCGGCAGCGATGTAGGGATCGGCATCGGCCCAGGCTTGTGCCGCACCCAGGGAATCGAATTCGGCGACGATCAGGCTGCCGGTGAAACCCGCAGCGCCCGGATCATTGCTGTCGACCGCCGGATGCGGGCCGGCCAGCACGATGCGGCCTTCGCCCTTGAGCACTTGCAGGCGTTCAAGGTGGGCCGGGCGGGCGGCGAGGCGCGCGTCCAGAGAATTGGCGACGTCGGTGGCAATGATGGCGTAGAGCATGTCAGTCCTCGGTTTTTGGCGTTGTGGTATCGGCGTCGTGCAGGTGACGGGACAGGTAGATGCCCTGGCCCACCAGGAACAGCACGGTCATGCCCAGGCTGCCGAATACCTTGAAGTCCACCCAGATGCTCTGGAAGGTGAAGGCAACGAACAGGTTGGCGGCGCCGCAGAATAGAAAGAAGGCGATCCAGGCAATGTTCAGGCGGGTCCAGACCGGGTCCGGCAGGGTCAGGGCGTGGCCCATGATGCGCTTGATCAGCAGTCGGTCTCCGATGAAGTGGCTGCCGATGAAGGCCAGGGCGAACAGCCAGTTGACCACCGGGGCTTTCCATTTGAGGAAGGTTTCGCTGTGGAAGGCCAGGGTCAGGCTGCCGAACACGAGGCAGGCGATCAGGGTCAGCCACTGGCTCTTCTCCAGCTTGCGCTGCTTGATGAAGAGCGCGCCGTAGACCACCAGAGAGCTGACGATCAGCATTGCGGTGGCGCTGTAGATACCGCCGACGGTCAACTCGTGACCGGCGACATCGACGGTACGGGGGTCGAGTTTGTAGACGATGAAGAACAGCAGAAGCGGGATGAAATCGATGAATTGTTTCACAGTGAGAGCCAGAAGCTGGATGTGGCGGCATAATAACAAACATATGGGCGCGCGATAGCGCCAGCTGATTTGAGGTTACACAACCCCGTGAATGTTGATTTGCACTGCCACAGCACGGCCTCCGATGGCGCCTTGGCGCCTGCGGCACTGGTTGCGCGTGCGTTCGAGAACGGCGTGCGAATCCTGGCCCTGACCGATCACGATACCGTCGAAGGCCTCGCCGAGGCGCGTGTCGCTGCCGAAGAGTTGGGAATGCAACTGGTCAACGGCGTCGAACTGTCCTGTACCTGGGGCGGGGCAACCATTCATGTGTTGGGTTATGGCTTCGACGTCAACGCCGCGCCGTTGGTCGAAGCCATTGCGAAGTTGCACGATGGCCGCTGGCTGCGGTCTGAAGAAATAAGCCGCAAGCTCGCCCTCAAGGGCATGCCCGGCGCACTCGACGGCGCACGGCAGATCCAGCAGGAGCTGGGCGACAGCGGCAACGCGCCGGCCCGCCCGCATTTCGCCGACTGGATGGTGCGCGAAGGATTCGTCAAGGATCGCGCCGAAGCGTTTCGCAAATGGCTCGGCGCCGGCAAGCTGGGGGACGTCAAGCAACACTGGCCGACCCTCGATGAGACCGTCGGCACGCTGCGCGCCGCCGGGGCCTGGGTCAGCCTGGCGCATCCCTGGCACTACGATTTCACCCGCAGCAAGCGCCGAAAGCTGATTGCCGACTATATTCAAGCGGGCGGACAGGCAATTGAAGTCGTCAACGGTTATCAGCCTGCGGAACAGGTAGGCAGCCTGGCGATCCTTGCCCGTGAGTTCGGTCTGCTGGTCAGCGCCGGCAGTGATTTTCATGGCCCTGGAGGCTGGTCGGAGATCGGCCAGTACCGGCCGCTCCCTGAGGACCTTCCACCCCTGTGGTGTCGGTTCAAACATGACACAGTTATTACCGCCGTCTGAACAGGTAGAGAACGTGAGTCAATTTTTCCAGATTCATCCGGAAAACCCGCAAGCGCGCCTGATCAAGCAGGCGGTCGAGATCATCCGCAAGGGCGGGGTGGTGGTCTATCCAACGGACTCTTCCTACGCAATCGGTTGCCAGATCGGCGACAAGACGGCCATCGAGCGTGTCCGGCGCCTGCGTCAGCTCGATGAAAAGCACAATTTCGCGCTGATCTGCAGTGATCTGTCGCAACTGGGCAACTACGCCAAGATCGACACCGGCACCTTCCGGATCCTCAAGGCTCATTTGCCAGGCCCTTACACCTTCATTCTCAATGCCACCCGCGAAGTACCGCGACTGTTGCTGCACCCGAAGAAGCGCACTATCGGTCTGCGGGTGCCTAGCCACCCGATTGCCTTGGCGCTGCTGGCCGAGCTGGGTGAGCCATTGATGAGCGTGACCCTGATCATGCCCGGCGATGAAGACCCGTTGAGCGACCCTTACGAAATGCGTCAATTGCTTGAGCATCAGGTCGATCTGATCATCGACGGCGGTTTTGGCGGCATCAAGGCCTCCACCGTGATCGACCTGACCGGCGACGATCCGGAAGTGGTCCGCGTCGGTTGCGGCGATCCTGCGCCGTTCATGGTCGAGGCCTGAATGTCCGCAGTCGAAACCGTTGATCCCCAGGCCGGTGCCCAGCAGGAACTGCCGTTTGCCATGGTCTATGGGCAGGCCGTCACGGAAATGCCGCTGGACCTGTACATCCCGCCGGACGCCCTGGAAGTCTTCCTCGAAGCCTTCGAAGGCCCGCTTGACCTGCTGCTGTACCTGATCCGCAAACAGAACATCGACATCCTTGACATTCCGGTGGCGGAAATCACCCGTCAGTACATGGGCTATGTCGAGCTGATGCAATCGGTGCGCCTGGAACTTGCCGCCGAATATCTGGTGATGGCCGCGATGCTGGCCGAAATCAAGTCGCGGATGCTGCTGCCCCGGGCCGAAACCGTCGAGGACGAAGAGGAAGACCCGCGTGCCGAGCTGATCCGCCGCCTGCAGGAGTACGAGCGTTTCAAGGTGGCCGCCGAAGGCATCGACGGGCTGAGTCGGGTCGGTCGCGATGTGATCGTGCCGAAACTCGAGGCCCCTCAGGTGACCGTGCGCAAGTTGCTGCCGGATGTGGCGCTGGAAGAAATTCTGATGTCCATGGCCGAAGTGTTGCGCCGTGGCGACATGTTCGAAAGCCATCAGGTCAGCCGCGAGGCATTGTCCACCCGCGAACGCATGAGCGATGTGCTGGAGCGGCTCAAGGGCGGCGGATTTGTGCCGTTCGTCGAGCTGTTCACCGCCGAGGAAGGCCGGCTCGGTGTGGTCGTGACCTTCATGGCGATCCTTGAACTGGTCAAGGAGTCCCTGGTCGAGCTGGTGCAGAATGAGCCGTTCGCCGCGATCCACGTGCGAGCCCGAGTCGAATAACGAGTCTGAACATGAACCTGACTGAACCCCGCGAGCTGGCACCCCTGCTTGAAGCCTTTCTGTTGGCCTCGGGAAAGCCGCAAACCCTTGAGCGGCTTTACGAATTGTTCGAGGAAGGCGAACGACCGGAGCCACCGGTCTTCAAGAAAGCCCTGGCCCTGCTGGAAAAGTCCTGCGAGGGGCGGGCATTCGAGCTCAAGGAGGTCGCCTCCGGTTATCGCCTGCAGATCCGCGAGAAATTCGCACCGTGGGTCGGCCGTCTCTGGGAAGAACGCCCGCAACGATATTCCCGAGCCCTGCTGGAAACCATGGCGCTGATCGCTTATCGCCAGCCGATCACCCGTGGCGAGATTGAGGATGTACGGGGCGTGGCGGTCAACACCAACATCGTCAAGACCCTGATCGAGCGTGAATGGATCCGTGTCGTCGGCTACCGCGACGTGCCGGGCAAACCGGCGATGTTCGCCACCACCAAGGCGTTTCTCGATCATTTCAACCTCAAGAGCCTCGATGAGTTGCCACCGCTGGCTGAATTGCGTGAGATCGAACCGGACCCGGTGCTCGACTTCGACGATGCTCCGGTGCCCCCGGGCCTGCAGGAACTGGCCGATGCCAGCGCCGGGTCGGAAGAGCCGAAGGAGGAAACCAGTTTCCACACGCTGCTGCTGGAGCTGGACAGCATGGAGGAGGGGATCAAGACCGACTTCGACGATTTGCTGCGGGATGCGGTGGATGGCGAGTCGATGTCGTCCGGTTTCGAGACCGATCCGGCCAGACCATCCGTCGACGTTGAATTCGAAGCGGAGCCGCAGGCTGAGCCTGATCTTGAGCCTGAAGAAGACGTCCTCGGCGTTGCCGAAGCCCGGGAGAAATTACTGGCTGCCGTCGCCCGGCTTGAACAGTCGGCTGCCGATGAAGAACTGAGCGAAGAAGAAGCCGAAGCCCGGGCACTGGCCGAAGCCATCGAAGCCGAACGCCGCGAGTTCGAAGATTGAGCATGAACTCGATCAAAGACCCGTGCATCAGCGTCTGCAAGTTCAGCGATGACATCTGCCTTGGGTGCGGGCGCAGCAAGCGCGAGATCAGGGCCTGGAAGAAACTCGACAAGGATGACAGGCGCACGGTGCTGGCCGAGGCCGCACTGCGCCTGATCAAATTCGGTGCCACCGGTCGGCGGAAAAAGAAATAACCTGGCCTCGATCGGCTAGTCTCTGATGCGCGCACGGACACATCCGCGTATGATTCGCGACCCTTCGGCGATCCCTTCGCCCGAAAACCCAGACTTCAACGATTCAGCGGCTCAACTCAGGGCTGTTGTACAGACCACACCGGGAGGTGCCCAGATGAGTGACAACCAGAAAGACGACCAGGAAGTTCGCCCGGCAGGCGAAAAACTGCAGAAGGTCCTCGCCCGTATCGGCGTCGGCTCGCGCCGTGACGTGGAAGCGTGGATCAGCCAGGGCCGGATCAAGGTCAATGGCACAGATGCCACCCTCGGCCTGCGTGTCGACATGCACGACGCCATTACCATCGATGGCAAGGTCATCAAGCGCGAAGAGGCGGCCGAATCGGTCCGCCGCGTGATCATGTACAACAAGCCCGACGGCGAGATCTGCACCCGCGACGACCCGGAAGGCCGTCCGACCGTATTCGACAAGCTGCCGCGCCCGAAAGAAGGGCGCTGGATCAACATCGGCCGTCTCGACATCAACACCACCGGTCTGCTGATGTTCACCACTGACGGCGAGCTGGCCAACCGTCTGATGCATCCGTCCTTCGAGATGGACCGAGAGTACGCGGTCCGTGTTCGTGGCGAAGTCGATGACGAGATGATCGAGCGTCTGAAGGCGGGTGTCGTGCTGGAAGACGGCCCGGCGCGTTTCACCGACATTCAGCAGGCACCGGGCGGCGAAGGCTTCAACCACTGGTATCACTGCGTGGTGATGGAAGGTCGTAACCGTGAAGTGCGCCGCCTGTGGGAGTCCCAGGGCCTGGTGGTCAGCCGCCTGAAGCGCGTGCGTTTTGGTCCGGTGTTCCTCAATTCCGACCTGCCGATGGGGCGCTGGCGCGAAATGAGCCAGTATGAAGTCGACGTGCTCAGTGCCGAGGTCGGTCTGACTCCGGTGGCTCTGCCGCAGTTGAATGCCAAGAGCAAAGACAAGCTCGAGCGTATGCAGCGCAAGTCGTCGCGACCGATGGCTCGCACCGAGCGCGTGCGTACCCTGCGCCCGGCAAACGGTGCACCGGCTGCTGCCGGCCCGCGCCCGGCGCGTGAGCCGCAGATCGAAGGCGAGCGCCCGGCTCGCAAGCCTGCGGCGCGTCCGGAAGGTGAGCGTGCACCACGCGCTCGTACCGATCGCAGTGAAGGCCGTGCGCCTGCCGGTCGCGGTACGCCGGTGGCGGATCGTCCGGCCGATACCAAGCGTCCGGCCAAACCGGCACCGAAGCGTCCAGGCATCAGGCTGGCGGACGATGACAAGCCATCGGGCAAGCGCCGTGGCGCGCCTGCCGGTTCCGGCCAGCGTCCGGGTTTCGGTCGCAAGAAACCGGAATGAAGCAGCTTCAAGCTGAAACAAAAAACGCCAACTCTTAGAGTTGGCGTTTTTTTTTGGATTTTTTATTTCCTTTTTTTAGGGTGTTTTTTTCTTGTTTTAAAACAAAAAACTTAACGTCTTTCAAATAATTAGCCAGCTAACGTCAATCTCTGCACCAGGCTTCCATTGGTGTGGAGTGGAAAATTTACGTTACGCAGTGTCAGCCGATATTTACGAAAAAGCCGTCGTAGTCCCGTGAATCGGATGCGTCTGTCGGGCTGTAAGGAAAATCTGCCGGAACCAGTCCCGCCGGGCCTTGCGCAGGGCTCTGGCATGCTTGTTTAAGGCTCGTTTGAAGGGTGAGATGCGCCCCATGCCTGTCGTGCAGGTGCATAACAAGAAGGAGGCGCAATGAACGCCGTTATCCATTTTCACTTCTCTTCGTGGGACGGATTGACCATCGTCCACGCCGATGGCCTGCAAAGGCCTGACTCAATTTTTGCAGCCGTCCGGGTCGCCCGGGACGGACACACGCAATCCCGGCAACCGGCTCGCTGATCCAGCGGGGTCTGGCAGCAGGGGGTTAGCGGTGTACAATGCGCCGCGTTTTAACTGTGACCCTCTGCGTAATCGCGCAAACCTCAAGGCTATCCGCCTTGTTCACTCCGCCGCGTCACGAGCGTGTCGGGTTCGATTTCGTCACAGACAAGAACAAACAGGTGACGCATGACCGTTGTAAGAAAACTGAATGCCTGGTGCTTGCGCTGGGGTTTGATCAGGGCTGGCTGAAATCGCAACCTTGCAGCAACGTCTACTGAACATCATCAAACCTTGTGTGAGACCTTTTTCATGAGTGGACAAAACTCGCAATCAGGCGAGCTGAAACGCGGCCTGAAAAATCGCCATATTCAACTGATCGCCCTTGGCGGCGCGATCGGTACCGGATTGTTCCTCGGCTCGGCGGGGGTGCTGAAATCCGCCGGCCCGTCGATGATCCTCGGCTATGCCATCTGCGGCTTCATCGCCTTCATGATCATGCGCCAGCTCGGCGAGATGATCGTCGAAGAGCCGGTGGCCGGTTCCTTCAGCCACTTCGCGCACAAATACTGGGGCGGTTTCGCCGGTTTCCTGTCGGGCTGGAACTGCTGGATCCTGTACATCCTGGTGGGCATGTCGGAGCTGACAGCCGTTGGCAAGTACATCCACTACTGGGCGCCGGACATCCCGAGCTGGGTCACCGCGGCCGCGTTCTTCCTGCTGATCAATGCGATCAACCTGGCCAACGTCAAGGTTTTCGGTGAGGCCGAGTTCTGGTTCGCGATCATCAAGGTCGTGGCCATCGTCGGCATGATTGCCCTGGGCAGTTACCTGCTGGTCAGCGGCCATGGCGGCCCGCAGGCTTCGGTCAGCAACCTGTGGTCCCACGGCGGCTTCTTCCCCAACGGCGTCAGCGGTCTGGTGATGGCCATGGCGATCATCATGTTTTCCTTCGGTGGTCTGGAAATGCTCGGTTTCACCGCAGCCGAGGCCGACAAGCCGAAAACCGTGATCCCGAAAGCGATCAACCAGGTGATCTACCGGATTCTGATTTTCTACATCGGCGCACTGGTGATCCTGCTGTCGCTGACCCCATGGAACAGCCTGCTGGATACCCTCAACGCGTCGGGCGACTCCTACAGCGGCAGCCCGTTCGTGCAGGTATTTTCGATGCTCGGCAGCAACACGGCTGCGCACCTGCTCAACTTCGTGGTGCTGACCGCAGCGCTGTCGGTGTACAACAGCGGCACCTACTGCAACAGCCGCATGCTGCTGGGCATGGCGGAGCAGGGCGATGCGCCGAAAGGTCTGGCGAAGATCGACAAGCGCGGCGTACCGGTGCGTTCGATTCTGGCTTCGGCGGCGGTAACCCTGGTGGCCGTGCTGCTCAACTATCTGATGCCTCAGCACGCGCTGGAGCTGCTGATGTCGCTGGTCGTGGCGACGCTGGTGATCAACTGGGCGATGATCAGCTTCTCGCACTTCAAATTCCGCCAGCACATGAACAAGACCAACCAGAAGCCGCTGTTCAAGGCGCTGTGGTACCCGTACGGCAACTACATTTGCCTGGCGTTCGTGGCGTTCATTCTTGGCGTAATGCTGCTGATCCCGGGCATCCAGATCTCGGTGTATGCGATTCCGGTGTGGGTCGTGTTCATGTGGGTCTGCTATGTGATCAAGAACAAACGTGGCGCGCAGCCAACGTTGCACGCCGCCGTGAAGTAACGCGTCGAGCACAAACATCAAACCCGGCCTGGCGCCGGGTTTTTTGTTTTCGCGGATTCTGCAAGTGATCCCGAACGCCTTGTGTTTCCGGGGCAAGGATTCTGCGCGTTACGCGTAATCGGCAATGGGATAGAGCGTGCACAACGCTTCGGTCTGCAAGCGGAATTGTTCCTTCGCGGCAGGCTCCAGTGCGTAGTCCCGCTCGCCCAGTGGTGTCACCTTGTCGAGGATCCGGCACATCAGGTCGACAATCTGCCGGCATCCTCGCGAGTCTATGTGGCGTTGGGCAATGGAGCCGGTGCCGATGCGCAATCCGCTGGTCACGGAGGATGACCGAAGCTCGCCAGGGACGCGGTGCCTGTTCACGATGATCCCGCATTGCTCCAGCGCCGATTCTGCAATGGAACCGGTCATGCCGCTGCGCAACCGGAGCAGAACCGTATGGTTTTCACTGCGTCCGCCCACCACTTCGTAATCATGTGCCTGAAACGCAGTGGCCAGTTCATCGGCCGAGTTGCGGATCCGCGCCATGTACGCGTCGAACTCTGCCGACATGGCATGCCCCAGTGCCGCCGCCTTGGCCGCGATCATGTTGACGGCGGGCGCGCCCTGCATGCCGGGAAACACGGCCTGGTCAAGGGCGCGGTTGAAGGTCGTCCTCAGGCCGGGAACCTTGGTATTCGCATCCCGGCCGGAAAGGATCAGGCCTCCGCGAGGCCCCATGAGTTGCTTGTGTGTGCATGTGGTGGTGACGTGTGCAACGTCGATCGGGCTTGGATGGCGCCCGGTGGCAACCAGACCGGCGATATGTGAAATGTCGGCGAGCAGGATGGAGCCGGCCTCGTCGGCAATCTCGCGGAACCGCTCGAAATCCACCACCCTCGAGTAGGCACTCGCACAGCAAATGATGATGCGCGGGCGGTGGGCGAGGGCCAGTGTACGTACCTCGTCGTAATTGATCAGACCCTCGGCGGTCGTACCGTAGCGGATCGCCTTGTAATGGTCGCTCGAGAAAGCCGCAGTGCTGCCATGGGTCAGGTGCCCGCCATGTTCGACGGCCATTCCCAGCAGAGTATCTCCAGGTTCGAGCAGGCCGGTGAGCACCTGATAATTGGCGTTCGATGCTGAGTGTGATTGCACGTTGGCGTACTGAGCGCTGAACAGCTCCCGGGCTCTGCGGATGGCCAGCGACTCGACCAGAGTGACGTTTTCGCATCCGGCGTTATAGCGTCTGCCGGGAGTACCTTCGGCCGTCACATTGACCAGTGCCGACGCAGAGGCTGCCAGGGTGCGTGGGTTTACAGCGCAGGCGGAAGAGACCAGCGACAAGGTCTGGTGCTGGCGCGTGACTTCGGCGTCGAGAATCTGCGCGAGTTCGGCGTCTTGCGCTCGCAGGTCCGCCAGGCCGCGCCGCAGCAAGTCGGCCTGGGTCGTAAGCTGTTGAGTATTGACCGGCATTGTCTGTATTCCTTCCCTGTGTGGTGCGCGCAGCGAGCAACCGCGCGACTTTCCTGTTTTGCCTGTGGCGACATCCCTGTATTGCCAAACCTGTGCAGGTGGATCCGTGTCACGGCGTCGCTGCACACAAAACCAACCTCTGTACAGACAGTCAGTGTCTGTTTTCCCCTGTGGATCGCTGGGGCGAGACTGCCCGAAGCATCATAGTTTTTTTGCTTGGGAACGCTAGAAGAATTAATCAAAAAAATGAACATTCTTCAAAAAAAATGATTCTTTTTGTCGAGAGAGAGTGTAAAGCTGAAGAGCTCGTCGCTGCTTTTTGTCGATGAAGTGGAAGGTGAAGGGAGCGGACAAGTCGGTACAGATTGCCGGGTGCGACGGCAAGGCGAGCGAACCATCGAGGGTTCAGTCAACCTTGGATGGAGGATGTTATGATCGCTCGCGATTTTGACAGGGATGCAGTTGTAGTCATCTGCCCGGGAATTACTCAGGGTGTGATGTCTTTACAGTTACCAATGGGCGGCAGGCAATTCATGCACAGAAGAGAAAGATCGGAGAATCTGAAAAACAACATCAAATACCTGATAAAAAGCCGTGGGGAGACACAGTTGTCCTTGTGCAACTCCAGTGGTCTGACCAGAACAACCATCTATAACATCCTTGAGGGGAAAGTGGTCAATGTTCAACAGTCCACGGTTCGCAAGATTTCCGATTTCTTTGGCGTTTCTTATGAAGAAATAGAAACGATCGATTTTGAAGAGAAGGAAATAATAGAAAGCAGTATTTCGCCGCAGGGGAACATGAACCCGGCGGCGGTGCCTGTCCTGAAAGAGAGTCTGCTGATCCAGAATCTGGACAAGAGGATTGGCGAATTGGCCACGATTCATCCATTGACCTATTACTTCGGCACTTCCTTCAATTTGATCGGTGTGCTGCTGGAAAACGAGATCAGTGGTCTGAATGAGCCGGGCGATCTCTTGATCGTTCAGAAAGGCTCCTCAAGCAGCGGCAGGGAAAAGCTGGTGTATGACAAGGTCACGAAAAGGCTGGCGATCACCAGGGAGATTGGCGTCGCCACGGATCGCATTCGTGTTGTCGGGGATATCATCGAGGAACGATTTAATGGGTTGTAGTGTTGGAATGGAAAACAGCAAGTACAAGCTATTGGGGTTTGAGAACGAAAAAAGCCTGGCTGTCATCATGGTGATTGCGACAGGCAAGATAATAAAGATAAAGCTGAGTGAAGTGTTGAATAGTGAGATTATGGATAATCTGAATAAGCTGGAAATAAAGAATCTGTACAAGAAGTTCTATTCTCAGGGCGGGGCGCTGACAGCCTATGAGTTGAATGATCGTCATGAAAGTTCATGGATGATTTACATTATTCTGAATCTCATGTTGTTCACCCTGTATATCTTTACCAGCATCGCCGCGACCAAGCCTATCTATCTGGCGTTTTTCGATATCATCGTGACGCCAGGGACCTTCCTGTATCCGCTGACGTTTCTGATCGTCGACCTGTTGAATGAAACGTTCGGTCTCAGACTCGCGCGCAAAGCCATTCTCTTTGCATTCATCAGCAACGCCGCCATCATTATTCTGCTGGCCATCACGACTCATCTCCCCGGTTTGCCGGGGTGGAAGCTGGACGGGCCTTACAATGATGTGATTGGTCAGCTGTCTTCCGTTCTGGTGGCATCCTCTGTTTCATTTCTGGTGTCCGAAAACATAAACTCGTATCTACTCTGCAAAATCAAGGAACTCACAAATTCCAGGTTCCTGTTTTTGCGCGTGTTTTTAAGTACGTTGTTCGCGGTGATTATCGACAGTTTCCTTTTCTGCTTTATCGCGTTCTATGGCGCGATGGAAACCAGCGCGATATTGAACATGATCTATGTTCAGATCGCGATAAAGGTGGGTTTTGCCTTCTTTAATGTCTTGCCGGCTTACGGGGCAAGATCATTGTTCAAGAAATATTTGACTGGAAGTCAGGCACAGTAATAACTGCCGTCGCTCACCGGGACGTGATGGCTGCCGCGTCCGGTGAGCGTCTGTCGCTGTGCGATCGGATATTCAGTTCAGCTCAAGTTTTTCTTTCAGCTTGCGCGCGACTTGATCCTTGTTGTTCAGGAATTCGGCGAGCCCTTTGGCACGAAGATTACAGGCGTCGCAAGTGCCGCAGCCGCTGCCGGTAATGCCGTTGTAGCAGGTCAAGGTCTGGTCGCGGATGAATTCCAGTTTGTGATGGTAATCGGCCAGGGCCCAGGTTTCCGCCTTGTTCAGCCACATCAGCGGTGTATCCAGGGTCAACTTGTAGTCCATGCCGAGTTCAAGGGCTTTGTTCAGCGCCTTGACAAAATCATCCCGGCAGTCCGGATAACCAGAGAAATCGGTTTCGCAAACGCCGGTAATGACGGTCTTTGCCTGCACCTGATACGCATAGATCGAAGCCAGGGTCAGGAAAAGAATATTCCTGCCCGGTACAAAGGTGCTGGGCAGGCTGTCGCCCGAGCTGTTCATGGTCGGTACTGGAATGTTGTCGCGTGTCAGGCTGCTGATCGCCAGTTCGTTCAGCAGGGATACGTCCATGGTCTTGTGCACGGTCACGCCAAGTTCTTTTGCAAGTTGCTGTGCAACTTCGATTTCCGCGCGATGGCGCTGGCCGTAGTCAAAGGTGATGCAATGGATTTCATCGTAGCGGGTCAGGGCATGGATCAGGCAGGTTGTCGAGTCCTGTCCGCCACTGAATACGATGACCGCTTTGTTGCTCATGGTTATGCTTCCTGCATTGAAAGGTTAAGTGCGATGGATCGAGCAACAATCGGGGGAAGTGGCTGCTCTGCAGGAACGACATTCTACGGAGTGCAGTGCTCGATGGCACGGCTTGTTGGCCTGGTGTGGACGGGTAGTCCTCGTGGCGCTTTGTCGTTTCAGCTGTAAGTCGCCCTGTATAGTGGAAGGGCCCCCCCGGGAGCTGTTGACTGTCGCCAGGACCCGCTTGGCGACAGTCAGCTTTCACAATGAGAATGCAATGCTGAAGATTTCCAATAACGTGCATCTGCCGGATGCCGAGATCGAGCTGACCGCCATCCGTGCCCAAGGGGCCGGTGGGCAGAACGTCAACAAGGTCTCCAGCGCCGTGCACCTGCGCTTCGATATTCTTGCCTCGTCCTTGCCCGAGTTTTACAAGGAGCGGCTGATGGCGCTGCGCGACAGTCGTATCACGAGCGACGGCGTGTTGATCATCAAGGCCCAGCAATACCGTACTCAGGAACAGAATCGCGCCGATGCGCTGGAGCGTCTTGTCGAGCTGATTCTCAACGCTACCAGAGTCGAAAAGAAGCGCCGGCCGACCAAGCCGACGCTGGGCTCGCAGAAGCGTCGGCTGGAGTCCAAGACCAGGCGCGGCAGCATCAAGGCCGGGCGGGGCAAGGTGGATTTCTAGTCTTCGCGATACTTCGAGGTGTGACGATACAGATAGATGCTCAGCGCCAGGCCGCTCAGTGCGGCAATGGCGGCGAACAGGAAGATCGAGGCAAAGCCGAAGCCCGCCGCAATCGCCCCGGCCAGTGGCCCGGTGATCCCCAGCGACAGATCGATGAACAGCGAATAGGCACCGACTGCCGCTCCACGGCTGGAGGCCGGCACCAGATTCACCGCTTCCACACCCAGTGCCGGGAACACCAGCGAAAAACCGAAACCACTCAATGCCGCGCCGGCCAATGCCCAGTGTGCATCGGGCGCCAGCCATAGCAACAACAGGCCGAGGGTTTCCACCGACAGGCAGGCAATCGCGACGCGAAAGCCACCGAGGCGATTGATCAGGTTGCCGAACAACAGTCGCGCACCGATGAAGCAGGCACCGAACAGGCTCAGGCAGAGGACGGCGTTATCCCAATGCCGGGTAGCGTAATACAGGGTGATGAAGGTGGCGATGGTGCCGAAACCGATTGACCCCAGCGCCAGCCCGCAGCCATGGGGAAATACCCGCCCGAGCACATGCATGAACGGCAAGCGCTCGCCGGCGACGATCGGCGCGGCGGTTTTTGGCCAGGCCAGCAGCAGGCCCAGAGTGGCCAGCAGCAGAATGCTGACGCCCATGCTCCACAGACCGAAATGGCTGACCAGCCACACCCCCAGTGGTGCCCCGACCGCCAGAGCACCGTAACTGGCGATGCCGTTCCATGAGATGACTTTGGCCGTGTTGGACGCGCCGACACGACCGATCCCCCATCCGATCGACCCGGAGCCGACGAGGCTTTCCGCGCTGCCCAGCACCAGACGGCCGATGAACAGGCTGATCAGACTGAGCAGCGGCAGGTTGGGCGTCCAGGCCGAAATCAGCATGAACACGCCACTCAAGCCACAGCCTGCCAGGCCAATCATCACCGCACGTTTGCTGCCCTGATTGTCGATGATTTTGCCGGCGTAAGGACGGCTGAGCAGAGTGGCGAGGTATTGCACGCTGATCACCAGCCCGGCGATGACTGCACCGAAGCCCAGGTCGCTATGAACATAACCAGGCAGTACGGCCAGAGGAATGCCGATATTCAGGTAGCCGATGAAGGTGAAGAGGACGATGGAAACGACTTGCAGCGTGACCGCCAAGGGGCGCCGGGGTTCTGGCATAGGGGACGACATGGGGTAACGATCCACGGGAAGAGCAGAATAGATAGGCTGCTCATGATACCGATGTGAAGGCGTCTGCGGCGGGGAAAAGTAAAACTATTTGGCCGGGGCAACCAGTTGTGTGGTGACCAGAGCCGCAAGGGCGTTTTCTTCGCTGCCGAAACGGGCGAGCAGGGCGGCCTGTTTCTCGGGCGAGAGGCGGCTCCAGATCTCGATCATCTTCTCGGTAGCGCCGATGAGGATTTCAGCCTGTTGTTCGTTGAAGGATTCGTCGGTCATGGCGGGCTCGGTTTCAGGCAGTGTGGAAAGCGCATGTTAGCGCTTTCCACACGGTCTGTACGGTGGGTGTTACTTACTCTTCGCGGTCGGCCGGACGGCTTTCGGCGGCTTCTTTCGGCTCGGCCTGTTGGGCGCCGGCTGGTTGCGTGGTCGTCTGCTCAGGTACGTGCAGGCTCGGGAAGGGGAGATTGGGAATCTCGTGCATGGTTGCGCTCCTCGCTAAGTCTGTTGATAGATCTGGTAGATCCGCGCTTTCAGAAAGCCTGCGAAGGATACAGCAGTAAAAATGACAATCAGATTTTTAATTCTGTTTGTTGCGATGGGCGGGATTGTCTAGACAAGTGCGGCAGGGTGACGCAGGACAACTGCGGGAGCGAGCAGGTTCGCTCCCGCAATTGTGTTTATTTACAGACGCTGGCGATGGCTTCGGCCAGCAAGTCGAGGCGCGTCGCATCAATCCCCGCGACGTTGGCCCGGCCCGAGCTGACCATGTACACGCTGTGATGCTCACGCAGGTCTTTCACTTGTTCCGGCGACAGCCCGGTGTAGGAGAACATCCCGCGCTGCACGCCAATGTGTGCAAAACGCTCGCGCAGGCCATGCGGCTCCAGCGCTTCCACCAGCCCGCTGCGCAACTGGGCGATGCGCAGACGCATGGCTTCCACTTCGTCGGCCCAGCGGCTTTTCAGCTCCGGGTCGGCGAGGATCGTGGCGACGACGGCCGCGCCGTGATCCGGTGGTGTCGACCACAGGTTGCGGGCGATATGCGCCAGCTGGCTGCGGACGTCGGTGAGCTTGTCGGCGGTTTTCGCGCAGACGATCAGCGCGCCGGTACGGTCGCGGTACAGGCCGAAGTTCTTCGAGCAGGAGCTGGTGATCAGCAGTTCGGCCAACTCGGCGGCGAACAGCCGGGTCGACCACGCATCCTGTTCCAGGCCATCGCCGAAGCCCTGGTAGGCAAAGTCGATCAGCGGCAGCAATTCCCGGCGACGCACCACGTCCAGCACCCGGTGCCAGTCGTCGTGACTCAGGTCGAACCCGGTCGGGTTGTGACAGCACGCGTGCAGCAGCACCACATCGCCTTTCGGCACTTCGTTGAGCACGGCCAGCATGGCATCGACATCGAGACGGTTGTCGCTGCCGACGTAAGGGTAATGACTGATCCTGACGCCGGCTGCCGCGAAAATCGTTTCGTGGATCGGCCAGGTCGGGTTGCTCAGCCAGACGCCCTTGCCCGGCAGGCATTGGGCGATGAAGTCCGCCGCCAGACGCAGGGCGCCGGTGCCGCCCGGGGTCTGGGTGGCGCCGGCGCGTTTCTGGGCGATCAGTGCCGAATCGGCACCGAGCACCAGCTCATTGATCAGCTTGCCGAACAGCGGGTTGCCGTGACCACCAATGTAAGTCTTGGTGTCCTGACTTTCGATCAGGCGCGCCTCGGCGATCTTCACCGCCTCGGGAATCGGTGTCAGGCCCTGGGCATCCTTGTAGACGCCAACGCCGAGGTCGAACTTGCGCGGGTTGGTGTCCTGCGCATAGGCCTCCATCAGGCCCAGGATCGGATCGCCGGGCACCCGGCCGATGGCGTCGAAGTGCATTACTTGCGTCCTTCTGCAGTCTTGGCCACTTCGTCGGTGCGTGCGGCCATGATGAAGTCGTTGCGGTGCAGGCCCTTGATCGAGTGGCTCCACCAGGTCACGGTGACTTTGCCCCACTCGGTCAGCAGACCCGGGTGATGACCTTCGGCCTCGGAGATCTCGCCGACGGCGTTGGTGAATGCCAGGGCGTGCTTGAAGTTCTTGAACAGGAAGACTTTTTCCAACTGCATGATGCTGTCGCGCACCTCGATGTTCCAGTCAGGGATCTGCTTGATCAGGATCGGCAGTTCTTCATCGCTGACCTGTGGAGCATCGGCACGGCACGCTTCGCAATGGGCTTGGTTCAAAGAGGACATGGTGTACTTCCTGAAATCGAGAGGTGTTTTTTTATATTGGCCGTCAATGTCGCCACGCTAAACCAAAGTGGCGACGACTGACAGACTCACTTGTAAGCAAAAGTCGCGGTTCAGGCGGCTTTTGGTTTTGGCGGAAATTTCGGTGCGTGCAGACCCAGCTGCATGCCTTGCTTGACCATGCCCATGATGTCTTCGTGGGCGAGGTCGAACAGGCGCTTGAGGTTCGGCAGGACAAAGTACAGCGGTTGCAGGATATCGATGCGATACGGTGTGCGCATGGCTTCCAGCGGATCGAAGGCCTGATGCTCGGGTTCGTCCGACAGCGAGTAAACGGTTTCTTTCGGCGAGGACAGAATGCCGCCGCCGTAGATGCGTTTGCCTTGCGGGGTGTCGACCAGACCGAACTCGATGGTCATCCAGTACAGACGCGCCAGGTAGACGCGCTCTTCCTTGGTCGCTTGCAGGCCAAGCTTGCCGTAGGTGTGGGTGAATTCGGCGAACCAGGGATTGGTCAGCAGCGGGCAGTGACCGAAGATCTCGTGGAAAATATCCGGCTCTTGCAGATAGTCCAGCTCTTCACGGGTACGAATGAAGGTGGCCACCGGAAACTGTTTACTGGCGAGCAATTCGAAAAAGGTCTGGAAAGGGATCAGCGCCGGGACGCGGGCGACCTGCCATCCGGTGGTCTCGCCGAGCACCTTGTTGATCTCGCCCAGTTGTGGAATGCGGTCATGGGGCAGACCGAGTTTTTCGATGCCGTCCAGGTATTCCTGGCAAGCCCGGCCCTCGACCACTTTCATCTGGCGGGTGATCAGCGTGTTCCACACCGCATGTTCTTCGGCGGGGTAGTCGATAAAACCTTGCGCATCGGGCTCGCGGGCCACGTATTGCGTCTGCTTCATACTGCTCTCCTGCGAGGGGAATTCGTTCTTGTTATGTCCTGCCATGGACTGAGAAATACCCCAGAGCGTGCCGTGTTGCATCAGGTTGATGAGCCACCGAGTAGGAAAAGTCTCCATAATTCGTAAAATTATCGTTACGCCTTGTGCGATAAGTCCTGATTGCGGTGAATTGCAGGTTTGAAACGACCTGTGTCTGTCACATAATCTTGACGACTATCTTGCGGGCGGCCGAGAAAATTCCGCCCCCTCTACCTGTTTCGGGCCTTTATATGCGTATCAAAGTCCATTGCCAGAATCGCATCGGCATCCTGCGCGACATTCTCAATCTGCTGGTGGAGTACGGGATCAACGTCGCTCGCGGCGAAGTCGGCGGAGAGCACGGCAATGCGATTTACCTGCACTGCCCGAACCTGATCAATCTGCAGTTCCAGGCGTTACGGCCCAAGTTCGAAGCCATCGCCGGCGTCTTTGGCGTGAAACGAGTGGGATTGATGCCCAGCGAGCGCCGGCACATGGAGCTGAACGCGTTGCTCGGGGCGCTGGAGTTTCCGGTGCTGTCGATCGACATGGGTGGGTCGATCGTGGCCGCCAACCGCGCGGCGGCGCAGTTGCTGGGTGTGCGGGTGGATGAAGTGCCGGGGATTCCGCTGTCACGGTATGCCGAGGATTTTGATCTGCCGGAGCTGGTGCGTGCCAACAAATCGCGGATCAATGGCATGCGGGTCAAGGTCAGGGGCGACATCTTTCTGGCCGACATTGCGCCGCTGCAATCGGAGCATGACGACAGCGAAGCCATGGCCGGCGCGGTCCTGACGCTGCACCGGGCGGATCGGGTCGGCGAACGCATCTATAACGTACGCAAACAGGAGTTGCGTGGTTTCGACAGCATCTTCCAGAGCTCGAAAGTGATGGCGGCGGTGGTGCGCGAAGCCCGGCGGATGGCACCACTGGACGCGCCTCTTTTGATCGAGGGTGAAACCGGCACCGGCAAGGAATTGCTGGCGCGGGCCTGTCATCTGGCGAGCCCGCGCGGCCAGTCGCCGCTGATGGCGCTCAACTGTGCGGGGTTGCCGGAGTCGATGGCCGAGACTGAATTGTTCGGCTACGGCCCCGGTGCCTTCGAGGGCGCGCGTGCCGAAGGCAAGCTCGGGCTGCTGGAGCTGACGGCGGGCGGCACGCTGTTCCTCGATGGTGTCGGCGAAATGAGTCCGCGCTTGCAGGTGAAATTGTTGCGTTTCCTGCAGGATGGCTGTTTCCGGCGTGTAGGCAGCGATGAAGAGGTTTACCTGGATGTGCGGGTGATCTGTGCCACCCAGGTGGACCTGTCGGAACTGTGCGCGAGAGGGGAGTTTCGCCAGGATCTGTATCACCGCCTCAACGTGCTCTCGCTGCACATTCCGCCGCTGCGCGAATGCCTCGACGGACTGACGCCGCTGGTGGAGCACTTCCTCGATCAGGCCAGTCGGCAGATCGGTTGCCCGCTGCCGAAACTGTCGCCGGCGGCCATGGACCGACTCAGTCATTACCATTGGCCGGGCAACGTGCGACAACTGGAAAACGTGCTGTTCCAGGCGGTTTCGCTGTGCGATGGCGGTACGGTCAAGGCTGAGCACATCCGCCTGCCGGACTATGGCGTGCGTCAGCCGCTTGGCGATTTTTCGCTGGAGGGCGGGCTGGACGAGATTGTCGGGCGTTTCGAGAAAGCAGTGCTTGAGCGACTGTATTCGGAGCATCCGAGTAGTCGGCAACTGGGCAAGCGGCTTGGGGTTTCCCATACGACCATTGCCAACAAGTTGCGAGATTACGAAGTCGGCAAAAATGCGTCGAGTGATCCCGACCGGCCTGGTTGATTGCCGCGAAGCGGCATGACACCGCCGGTTTTTCGTCTTCGATACATTGCCCAAAACCCCGCAAAACCCTTCAAGTCCTTTGTTTATCGGCTCGTCGTCCGCCAGAAAAAAGTTGGTCTGCAAATTGCTTATGGCTCAGCAGTACAGCAGTGGGCGGCAAACGTCCGGCATGCAGAGGAAAGAGTGTGGACAAGTACCTTTATGTGGCAATGACCGGCGCCAGCCAAAACGCACTGGCGCAAAAGGCTCATGCCAACAACCTGGCGAACATCTCCACCAATGGCTTTCAGCGCGACCTGGAACAGGCGCGTTCGATGCCGGTGTTCGGTGACAGCTTTCCGGCGCGTGCGTTTGCCATGAGCGAGCGGCCCGCCACCGATTTCACCCAGGGTTCGCTGGTGCAGACCGGGCGTGACCTGGACGTGGCTGTCAGCGGCAACGGCTTCATTGCCGTGCAGAACCCCAACGGTGGCGAAAGCTACGTGCGCACCGGCAGCCTGAATATCGACGCCCTTGGCGTGCTGCGTGCCGGCAACGGCATGCCGGTGCTGGGTAATGGCGGTCCGATTGCGATTCCGCCGGAGCAGCAGGTGGAAGTCGGTGAAGATGGCACCATCAGTATCCGTGCGATGGGCGAAGGCCCGCGCGTCATGGCCGAAGTCGACCGGATCAAGCTGGTCAACCCGGACATCAAGAACATGAACAAGGGCCTGGACGGTTCGATCTACACCAAGGACGGCCAGCCTGCGCCGGCCGATGCCAACGTCAAACTGGTGTCGGGTTTCCTGGAATCGAGCAACGTCAATGCCGTGGAAGAGATGACTTCGGTGCTGGCCCTGGCCAAGCAGTTCGAGTTGCACGTCAAGATGATGAACACCGCCAAAGACGACGACCAGGCCATGGCTCGGGTCTTGCAGATCAGCTAATTATCAGAACGTCGCGCCGTAAAACAGGCGCACGAGGAGAATCGAATGCTTCCGGCTCTATGGGTTGCCAAAACCGGTCTGTCCGCCCAGGACACCAACCTGACCACCATTTCCAACAACCTGGCCAACGTGTCGACCACGGGTTTCAAACGTGACCGCGCCGAGTTCCAGGACCTGCTGTATCAGATCAAGCGTCAGCCAGGCGCCCAGTCGACCCAGGACAGCGAACTGCCGTCGGGTCTGCAAGTAGGTACCGGTGTGCGCATCGTCGGCACCCAGAAAAACTTCACCGCCGGCAGCCTGCAAACCACCGAGCAGCCGCTGGACATGGCCATCGACGGACGTGGTTTCTTCCAGATCCTGCAACCGGACGGCACCACGTCCTACACCCGTGACGGTACGTTCCACCTCGATTCGAACGGCCAGATCGTCAACGCCAGCGGTTTTGCCCTGGAGCCGGCGATCGTCATCCCGAACAACGCCCAGACTTTCACCGTCGGCCGTGACGGCACCGTGTCTATCACCGTGGCCGGCAACCCTGCCGCCCAGGTGATCGGCAACTTGCAGACCGCCGACTTCATCAACCCGGCCGGTCTGCAAGCCGTGGGCAACAATCTGTTCCTGGAAACCGCTGCTTCCGGCGCGCCGCAAGTCGGTACTCCTGGCCTGAACGGTTTCGGCACCACTCTGCAGAACACCCTGGAAACCTCCAACGTCAGCACCGTGGAAGAGATGGTCAACATGATCACCACCCAGCGTGCCTACGAGATGAACTCCAAGGTGATTTCCACCGCCGACCAGATGCTCTCGTTCGTAACGCAGAATCTGTAATCAAGTCTATGAGGCGGCCATGAGGCTGCCTGCAACACCGTGAGGTAAGGGTCATGAAGCGCTTTGTATCTATTGTGGCATTGAGCGGGGTCGTCTCGCTCGCGGGCTGCGTCGCTCCGACGCCCAAGCCCAATGACCCTTACTACGCCCCGGTGTTGCCGCGTACGCCGTTGCCGGCGGCCGCCAACAACGGCTCGATCTATCAGGCCGGTTTCGAACAGAACCTGTACAGCGACCGCAAGGCGTTCCGGGTCGGTGACATCATCACCATCACCCTGAACGAGAAGACCCAGGCCAGCAAGAACGCCAACTCGCAAGTGGCCAAGAACAGCAAGACCGGCATCGGCCTGACTTCGCTGTTCGGCGGCAGCGGGACCACCAACAACCCGTTGGGCGGCAATGACCTGAGCCTGGACGTCGGCTACAGCGGCGACCGTGCGACCAAGGGCGACAGCAAGGCGGCCCAGGGCAACACCCTGACCGGCTCTATCACCGTGACCGTCGCCGACGTGCTGCCCAACGGCATCATCGCCGTGCGCGGCGAGAAGTGGCTGACCCTCAACACCGGCGACGAGCTGGTTCGGATCGCCGGACTCGTGCGTGCCGATGACATCGCTACCGACAACACGGTGTCGTCGACCCGGGTCGCCGATGCGCGCATCACCTACTCGGGCACCGGTTCGTTTGCCGATGCGAGTCAGCCAGGCTGGTTCGACCGTTTCTTCCTCAGCCCGCTGTTCCCTTTCTAGGTGGCTACGTTGAATTTCAAGAGCCTCATGCTCGCTGCGGCGTTGATGTCCGCAGCCTTTGGTGCCCACGCCGAGCGGCTGAAAGATATCGCCAGCATTTCCGGCGTGCGTTCCAACCAGTTGATCGGCTACGGCCTGGTGGTCGGGCTTAACGGCACCGGCGACCAGACCACGCAAACCCCGTTTACCCTGCAGACCTTCAACAACATGCTCTCGCAGTTCGGCATCAAGGTGCCGCCGGGATCGGGCAACGTGCAGTTGAAAAACGTCGCGGCGGTATCGGTCAGTGCCGATCTGCCGGCGTTCGCCAAGCCGGGTCAGCAGGTCGACATCACGGTTTCCTCCATCGGTAACTCCAAGAGCCTGCGCGGCGGTACGCTGCTGCTGACCCCGCTCAAGGGTATCGACGGCAACGTCTACGCCATCGCTCAGGGCAACCTGGTGGTCGGCGGTTTCGATGCCGAGGGCCGTGACGGTTCGAAGATCACCGTCAACGTTCCGTCGGCCGGTCGCATCCCCGGCGGTGCCTCGGTGGAGCGTTCGGTGCCGAGCGGTTTCAACCAGGGCAACAGCCTGACGCTGAACCTCAACCGTTCCGACTTCACCACCGCCAAGCGCATCGTTGACAAGATCAACGACATGCTCGGCCCGGGCGTCGCCCAGGCGATCGATGGCGGTTCGATCCGCGTCACTGCACCGCTCGATCCGAGCCAGCGCGTCGACTATCTGTCGATCCTGGAAAACCTCGAAGTCGACCCGGGTCAGGCGGTGGCGAAAGTCATCATTAACTCCCGTACCGGCACCATCGTCATCGGCCAGAACGTGAAGGTTTCGCCGGCCGCCGTGACCCACGGCAGCCTGACCGTGACCATCACTGAAGACCCGATCGTCAGCCAGCCGGGCCCGCTGTCCAACGGTCAGACGGCCGTGGTGCCGCGCTCGCGTGTGAATGCCCAGCAGGAAGCCAAGCCGATGTTCAAGTTCGGTCCGGGCACCACCCTCGACGAAATCGTGCGTGCGGTGAACCAGGTCGGCGCGGCGCCGGGTGACCTGATGGCCATTCTCGAAGCACTGAAGCAGGCCGGCGCGTTGCAAGCCGACCTGATCGTGATCTGAGGACGCCGCCCATGGATATGCGCAAGAGCGGTCTGGTCAGCAGCAGCGATTCGGGTTCCTACTCGGACCTCAATCGCCTGAACCAGCTCAAGGTCGGCGACAAGAACAGCGACGCCAACATGCGCAAGGTCGCGCAAGAGTTCGAATCGCTGTTCCTGGGCGAGATGCTCAAATCGATGCGTTCGGCCACCGAGGCACTGGGGCAGGACAACCCGATGAATACGCCGGCGGCCAAGCAGTATCAGGAAATGTACGACCAGCAACTGGCGGTATCCCTGTCCCGTGAGGGGGGTGGTATCGGTCTGGCCGACGTGCTGATGAAACAGATGTCGAAGAACAAGCCGATGGCGCCAGGCGAGGCCGCCGCCGCGTCCGCTGCCAAACAACAGGAAGCGCTGGCCAGGGCTGCCTCGGCGGAAACGCCGATTGCTGCTGGCACCGTGGCCACCAGCGGTCCGCTGTCGCGCCTCAATGGCGAACGTCCGTTGTGGGCGTCGCGTTCGGTGCACGCGCCGAACACCCAGCTTGCCCATCGCAATGACATGGAAATGATCAACCAGCGTCGCCTGGCGCTGCCGCCGAAGCTCGCAGACCGCCTGCTCGCCGGCCTGGTGCCTTCGGCCACGAACGCTGCGACGGCGCAACAGCCGCAGCGCACCGCGACGATGGCTGCCACTGGTTCAGGTCCGCTGTACAACGGCGACTGGCTGGCCCGCGCCGAGGCGGACAAGGCTTCCGGCGGACAGATGCAGATCTACGGCCGCGCCATGGCGCAGATTCCGCTGGCGCCGGCCAAGCGTGCGTTCAGCAACGCCGACGAATTCGTCAACACCATGCTGCCGATGGCCAAGGAGGCGGCGGCGCGCATCGGCGTCGATCCGCGCTATCTGGTGGCTCAGGCCGCGCTGGAAACCGGCTGGGGCAAATCGGTCATGCGCGCTCAGGACGGCACCAGCAGTCATAACCTGTTCGGGATCAAGGCCAGCGGCAACTGGAAGGGCGATTCGGCCCGGGCGATCACCAGCGAATTCCGTAACGGGCAGATGGTCAAGGAGACGGCGGAGTTCCGTTCCTATGCCTCATACAAGGACAGCTTCCATGATCTGGTGACGTTGCTGCAGAGCAACAATCGCTATCAAGAAGTGCTGAAGTCGGCCGATAACCCAGAACAGTTTGTACGCGAATTGCAAAAGGCCGGTTATGCGACCGACCCGCACTACGCGACGAAGATTTCGCAGATTGCCAGGCAGATGACCGTCAATCAGAACTACGCTGCGGCCGGCGTTTCGACGACGCCCTTATAAACACAAGGTAAGGTTTGAATCATGAGTTTGCTCAATATCGGGATGTCGGGGTTGGCTGCCAGTTCATCCTCTCTGGCCGTGACAGGTAACAACATTGCCAACGTCGACACCGCCGGTTATTCGCGCCAGCAAACCGTGCAGGGCACCAAATCCTCGATCCAGTACGGCAACGTATTCATCGGTACGGGCACTACCCTGGCCGACGTGCGCCGGGTGTACAACTCCTACCTGGAAACCCAGCTGCATACCGCCACGTCGCTCAATAGCGAAGCGGCCGCCTATGGCGGGCAGGCCGCTGCGTTGGACAACTCGTTGTCCGATACCAATACCGGTCTGACCGGCGTGCTGCAGAAGTTTTTCACTTCGATGCAAGGTGTCGCGACGTCGGCGACCGACGACACATCCCGTCAGTCGGTGCTGACCGGTGCGCAGGCCCTGACCAGCCGCTTCAATGCGCTGGCCAAACAGCTGAACGATCAGAACACCACGATCAACGGCAACCTCGGCGACATGGCCGCCCAGGTCAACAAACTGGCCACCTCGATTGCCAATCTCAACCAGAAGATCGGTGAAGTTTCCACCAGCGGCGGCCAGCCGAACGATCTGCTCGACAGCCGTAACGAAGCCGTGCGCCAGCTGTCCGAACTGGTCGGTGCGCAAGTGGTCGAGCGTGGCACCAGTTTCGACGTCTACGTGGGCAGCGGCCAGCCGCTGGTCGTCGGCAACACCACCAACACCCTGAGCACCGTTCCGAGCAAGGATGACCCGTCGCGCATGGGCATCCAGATGGATCGTGGCTCAAGCACCATCGACATCACCTCGGTGATCAGTGGCGGTGAAATGGGCGGTCTGCTGACCTATCGCAACGAAGTGCTCAACCCGTCGCTCAACGAGCTGGGTCGCGTAGCGCTGGTCATTGCCGATCAAATGAATCGCCAGCAGGCCCAGGGCATCGACAAGAACGGTGACTTCGGCGCACCGATCTTCAACGACATCAACAGTGCCGCGCTGATCAGCCAGCGCAGCATTGCCTCGGCAGGCAACAGCGCAGGCTCGGGCAACCTGAACGTCACCATCAAGGACACCGGCAAGCTGACCACCAGCGATTACCAGGTCACCTTCACCAGCGCCACCAACTATTCGGTCAAGCGCTCCGACGGCACTGACATGGGTTCGTTCAGCACCACGACCACGCCACCGCCAGTGATCGACGGTTTCACTCTGGCCCTGAACGGCGGTGCGATGAACGCCGGTGACACCTTCAAGGTGACCCCGACCCGTGACGCGGCCACCAACATTCAGACCGTGCTCACCGATCCGAAGAAAATCGCGGCAGCAGCACCGTTGACCGGCGTGGCCAGTGCCAACAATTCCGGCACTTACACCCAGCCGACGCTGGTCGACACCATCGACATCACCAACCCGGCCTCCCAGGCCGAGTTGCAGAACGCGCTCAAGTATTCGACGCCGGTCAAGCTGGTGATGGGGGCGGTCACCAGCGGCAGCCAGTCGTACAACATGGTCGACGCCAAGGGCAACACCATCGGCAGCGGCACCATCGTTCCGGGGCAGGCCAACACCCTGAACCTCAAGATCGGCATGGTCGATTCCACCGGTGCACCGGTGATGGATACCTCGGTCACGCCGAACGTGCAGAAAACCTTCACCGTGCAGACCACCGTGGGCGCAACGCCGAAGGCTGGCGAAACCTTCACGATCAACCTGACCGGCGCAGCCTCTTCGGACAACCGCAACGCGCAAGCGCTGGTCGGACTGCAGACCAAACAGACCGTTGACACCGGCACCGGCAGCAAGGGCATCAGCCTGACCGACGCTTACAACAAGCTGGTGACCAACGTCGGTACCAAGGCGGCCCAGAGCAAGTCCGACAACGAAGCCACCTCGACGATCCTCGATCAGGCCAAGGGTGCGCGCGACTCGCTGTCTCAGGTCAACCTGGATGAAGAGACCGGCAACCTGGTCAAGTATCAGCAGTACTACACAGCGTCTTCGCAGATCATCAAGGCTGCGCAGGAAACCTTCGCCACGCTGATCAACAGTCTTTAAGGAGTCGTAATTCATGCGCATTTCCACCGCCCAGTATTACGCGACACAAGCGTCCCAATATCAGCGTAACTACAGCAAGACTGTTGCCACCGCGAACGAGGCGAGCAGCCTGCAACGCATCAACACCGCCGCCGATGATCCGATCGGTGCCGGGCGCCTGCTCAAGCTGGGTCAGCAGGCCGCGATGCTCGAGCAATATCAGGGCAACATCGATACCACCAAGAGTGCGCTGACCGTGCAGGAGTCCACGCTGAACTCCATCACCACGGCCTTGCAGCGCGCCAAGGAAATCGGCCTGGCCGCCAACAACGGTATTGCCACCGACGCAGACCGCAAGGCCTACGCATCGGAGCTGAGCCAGATCCAGCAACAAGTGCTGGGCCTGATGAACTCCAAGGACGCCAACGGCAATTACCTGTTTTCCGGCTCCAAGACCGATACCGCGCCGTACTCGCAGAATGCCGATGGCACCTACACCTACAATGGTGACCAGACCCAGATCAACCTGGGCATTGGCGACGGCCTCTCGGTAGCCACCAACACCACGGGTTGGGATGCATTCCAGCAGACCATCAACACCAGCCGCACCACGACTACCATGACCGCACCTGCCGTCGATGATGGTCGTGTGGTGCTGACCAACGGTATCGTTGGCACTGCTGCGACGTACAACGCCAAGTTCGCGGCCGGCCAGCCTTACACCGTTGATTTCATCAGCAGCACGCAGTTGAAAATCACCGATGCCCTGGGCAACGACGTGACGAGCGAAGCCAGTCAGAGCGGTGCGATCACCAACAGCAACGGTGCCAACCAGACCGTCAGCTTCCGTGGTGTCGACCTGAAGTTGAACATCAACCTCAAGCCTGGCGACACCAACCCGGATGCGGTCATCGCCGGCCACAGCTTCCAGCTGGCGGCCACGCCTGACTCGTTCACCACCTCGCGCAGCGCGGGCAACCCGTCGACCGCGGTCATCACTGGCTCCGGCGTAACCAACCAGGCGGCCTACGACGCGGCATTCCCGTCCGGCGGCGGTGCGATCCTGAAGTTCACCAGCGCCACGGCATTCGACCTGTACGCAGCGCCAGTCACCGCTGACAGCAAGCCGGTTTCGTCGGGCACCCTGGTCGGCAACAACGCTACCGCCGCCGGAGTGACGTTCACCCTCGGCGGTACGCCAGGTGCGGGCGATCAGTTCTCGATCCAGTCCAACAACCACCAGACCCAGAACGTGCTCGACACCCTGGGCCAGATGGTCACGGCGCTGAATGCGCCGATCGATGGTGATCCGGTGGCCAAGCAAAAATTCCAGGGTGCCATGGAGTCGGCGCTGGGCAACATCGACAGCGCGTCCAACCAGATTGGTTCGGCGGTGACTTCGATCGGTGCCCGCGGACAGTCGCTGGATGACCAGAACACCACCAACCAGAGCCTGACTCAGGCGAATACCACCACTCAGGGTTCGATCCGTGATTCGGATCCTGCCGAAGTGATGACCCGCCTGACCTTGCAGCAGACCATGTTGCAGGCCTCGCAACTGGCGTTCAGCAAAATCAGCCAGCTGGGCCTGTTCAACAAGATCTGATGCTGACCGGGCGCGCAAGCGCCCGGTTGCTCTGACCGTTCTGTATTTATTGTTCTTCTTTTGCGGTTTCAAAGGGCTCGCTGTTCCGGGCGGGTTCCCGCCGCTTGCGAGTCCGCCGTGAATTCACTCCCCCTTGTCAGCCTCGTCATTCCCGCCTTCAACCCGCGCTTTTTTGAAAAGGCCTTGAGCAGTGCCGTGAGCCAAAGCTATGGCAATCTCGAAATCATCGTCTGCGACGACAGTCGTGGCAGTGAGATCGAGGAAATTGTCGCTTCGGTCACCGAGAGCAGCGGGGTTACGGTTCGTTATGTGCGCAATCCCCGGACGCTCGGGCTGGTGGGTAACCTGCATGCGTGCCTGGAGCAGGCGACGGGTGAGTTCATCAAGTTTCTGTGTGATGACGATCAGTTGTTTTCCACCAGCGTCGAACGCCAGGCGCAGACACTGATCGACCAGCAGGACGTCAATCTGGTACTCGCCCAGCGCCTGTTCTGGGATGCTGGCGACCTGCCGTTGCCGTCGCGCCTGGAGAACACGCCGTTGTCTCCGGTGTGCGGATTGTTCAAGGGCGATGACCTGCTGGCGATTTTCGAGAATTTCCCGGTGAACATTCTCGGAGGCTTCAGCAATGCCCTGTTTCGTCGATCCGATGTACAGGAGCTGTTGCCGGCCCTGACTCAGTCCGGTCACTGTTTTGTCGCAACGCTCGATTTTGCTTTGTACGTCTGCCTGCTGCGACGCGGCAACGTGGTGATGTCGAACCATGTCCTGAGCATCGAGCGCCTGTACCCTGAGCGTTTGAGCAGCCAGCAAGCGATGCGCGATGCAGCCGAGGTCGAGCGGCAATGGCTGACGCAGATGCTCAAGGCGCGCAGCGGCGAATCCGCACCGGCGCCGGGCTGGGTCCGTTATGTGCCGATCACCAAGGCCCTGGAAACTCCGCGGGTCTGGGAAGAGTTGCCACTGAGCCGCACGCTGGGCACCAAGCAGACCACGCAGGATTGGCATGTCGGAATTGCCAGTGTCAGTTTCGCCGAGCTGTACGCCCAGTGGCTGGCCTGCCGCGCACTGACCGAAGGCCAGCGCGAACTGTTGCCGGACACGCTGGCCGCCTGGCCGCGCGTGCCGAAAATCGTTCCGGTGATCATCGACGAGCAGGGCAGTCGCTCGGCACTCGAACTCACCCTGCAATCGCTGGCCGCACAGGAATACCTGCCGGAGCTGACCATCGTGCTCTCCGCGTCCTGCACCGAGGCGCAGTTGCAGGAGCGCATCGTGCGCATGCCGCTGCAGGATGACTGGCAACAACAGATCAACCAATTGTTGCCGCAGCTCGATGGTGCCGACTGGTTCTATCTGCTGCGCGCCGGTGATCGTCTGGTGGTACCGGCGTTGCTGGTGATGGCCGAACGTATCGCGCTCTCGCGCACCGTTACCTGCCTCTACAGCGATGAAGGTGGTCTGAGCCAGGGTGAGTCGACCGAGCCTGTGTTCAAACCGGACTTCAACCTGGACCTGATGCGCAGCTACCCCTATGTGGGCAGGGCGCTGGCCTTCGAGCGCGAGCGCTTCCTCGCCCTGGGCGGTTTCGATTCCGCTTTCGGTGAGCTGGCGCCCCACGATGTGCTGTGGCGCATGGTCGAGCATGACGGCACGCACGTCATCGGTCATGTTTCCGAGGTGTTGCTGGAGTCGGCGTACGACCTCGCCAAGTGGCTGTCCGAACCGCAAATGGCGGACCGCAACTCACAGTTGATCTCGGCTCACCTGGCGCGTCTGGGCATCGCCCACGAGATTCGCGATGGCGCCTCGGCGCTGCTCAACCGGGTCGATTATCACCATGGTCGTCAGCCTCTGGTGTCGATCGTTATTGTCAGCAAGGATCAGACGGCAGCCGTACAGCGTTGTGTCGAGAGCCTGCTGGAGAAAACCCTCTACGCCGAATATGAATTGCTGCTGGTCGACAACGGCAGCGAGAGCGCCGAAGCGCGGGCCTGGTTCGAGGGTATGGGGCAACTGGGCAGCGAGCGGATCCGCATTCTGGACTGCCCGCAGCAAGACAATATGTCGGCGGTGCGCAATGCGGCGGTGAGTCAGGCGCGGGGCGAATACGTCCTGCTGCTCAATCCTTATGCCGTGATCACCCAGGGCGACTGGCTGGCGGAAATGCTCAATCACGCCCAGCGGCCGGAAGTCGGCGTGGTCGGCGCCAAGCTGTTCAATCCGGATGGCCGGATCCTCCACGCCGGCCTTATTCTCGGCCTGCAAGGGCCGGCCGGCGTACCGTTTTACGGCGAGACCCTGCAGGCCACGGGTTACATGTACCGGCTGCTCGTCGCTCATGACCTGAGCGCGGTTGGTGGCGATTGCCTGATGGTGCGCAAGGCCGTGTTCGAGGCGGTCGGCGGCCTCGATCAGCAAGACCTGGCACAGTCGCTCAATGAAGTGGATCTGTGCCTGCGGGTCGGCCGGGAAGGTTACCTGGTGGTGTGGACGCCTTACGCTCAGCTGGCGTTGGGCGCACAGCCGGCACAGGCGCCGAAGGACGGCGAAGAAGCACGGCTCGGCCAGGAACAGGAAACGTTCTACAAGCGCTGGTTGCCGATCGTTGCGCGGGATCCGGCGTACAACGCCAACCTGGCGCTCAACGGTCTGGGCGGTTCGAGCTTCCGTCTCGATCCGGGCCTGCGTACCGGCTGGAGTCCGTTTTCGCATCCGCAATTGCCGAAGATCCTGGCGCTGCCGGTCAATGCGTCGGCCATCGGTCACTACCGTGTGACCCAGCCACTGATCGAGCTGGAAGCGGCGGGCAGGGCGCTGGGGCGGATTCACTACAATCTGCCGACGATCATCGAAGTCGAGCGCCAATCCCCTGACGTGATCATTTTGCAGGGGCGCTATGCCGAAGCGCCAATCAATGAAATCCCGATCCTGCAGAAATACTCAAATGCCCGGCGGATCTATGAACTCGATGACTATGTGATCGACGTTCCCCATCGCAATGCCCACATCCGCAACATGCCGAACAAGGACGAGATGGAAAAACTGGTCCGGCGCGCCATCGGCATGTGTGACCGGGTCGTGGTGTCCACGGCGCCGCTGGGTAATGCACTGTCGAGCATGCACAGCGACATTCGGGTTGTCCCGAACATGCTGGCCAAACACCTGTGGAGTGATTTGCGCAGTCAGCGTCGCACCTCGAAAAAACCTCGGGTCGGCTGGGGTGGTGGCACCAGTCACCATGGCGACCTCGCGGTCATCGCCGATGTGGTGCGCGAACTGGCCAATGAAGTCGACTGGGTGTTTTTCGGCATGTGCCCCGACGACCTGCGACCGTACATGCATGAGTTCCACGGTGTGATCGGACTGGACGTGTACCCGGCGAAGCTGGCCAGCCTCAACCTCGACCTGGCCCTGGCACCGCTTGAGTTCCACATCTTCAACGACTGCAAGAGCAACCTGCGTCTGCTGGAATATGGCGCCTGCGGCTACCCGGTGATCTGCACCGACACCGAGGCCTATCGCGGTTATCTGCCGTGCACGCGGATCAAGACCAACACCACGGATGAGTGGCTGCAGGCGATCCGCATGCACCTGGCCGATCCTGACGCCAGCTACCGCATGGGCGACGAATTGCGCGAGGTCGTATTGCGCGACTACGTGCTGCGCGGCGACAACCTGCGGTACTGGGAAAACGGCTGGCTGGCGGACTGACCGGGTCATCCAAGCTCCCCAAAACAGGCGACTGCAGTCGCCTGTTTTTTTTTGCCTGGCTGTTTGTCTTTATTTCATGCTCGATACATTTCTTTGCAACGGACTCAAGCACAGGATGCTTCCTGTCGATATCAACACATTGCAGTTCAAGAAAGTGATGTCGCCGTGACGTGTGATCGCCACGCTGGCCTGTACCGGTTCACAAACAAGGCAAGGAAGATGTAATGGCAGTAATCAACGGGACAAACGGCGCGGATACGCTGAACGGTACGAGTGGGGATGATGAGATTAATGGCCTGGGTGGCAATGATGTGATTATCGGGAGTGCCGGGGCTGACAAAATTGACGGTGGCGCGGGTTTCGACACGGTCGATTACTCGGCTTCGTCCGCCGGGGTAAATGTCGACATCCGTCCGGGCACCGGATTGCCTGGCACTGGTGGTGATGCGCAGGACGACACGCTGACCGGCATCGAAAAGGTCATCGGTTCGGCGTTCAACGATACCTTCACAACTGAGGCATCGTTGTATGCCACCTATGAAGGCGGCGCTGGAGATGACATCTATTACGTCAATGGTGGTGGTGTGACCATCATCGAACAGGCTGGCGGCGGCAACGACGAGGTGCGGGTCAGCTGGAAGGATCACACCCTGGCGGCCAATATCGAGCGTCTGACATACGTCGGTACCGGCTCGTTCACCGGCGTGGGCAACGCCAGCGACAACATCATCACGGGTGGCGCAAATAACGACATCCTCAAGGGTGGCGGCGGTGCCGACCAGTTTTTTGGTGGCGCGGGGCGCGACACGGTGTCCTACGACGACAGCACCGTTGCAGTGAGCATTAACCTGAAAACGGGCATCAACTCGGGCATCGCAGCGGGTGACACTTACAACAGCATCGAAGTGATCGCCGGTTCCAACTTCAACGACACCTTCGTGGTCGATAGCCGGATCACGGCTGTTGATGGCGGTGCCGGATTCGATACGGTCGATTACTCGACATCGTCCGCTGGCGTTAACGTCGACATTCGTCCGGGCACTGGACTGGCAGGTATTGGTGGTGATTCACAAGGTGTGACCCTGACCGGCATCGAAAAGGTCATCGGTTCGGCGTTCAACGATACCTTCACAACTGAGGCATCGTTGTATGCCACCTATGAAGGCGGCGCTGGAGATGACGTCTATTACGTCAATGGCGGTGGTGTGACCATCATCGAACAGGCCGGCGGCGGCAACGACGAGGTGCGGGTCAGCTGGAAGGATCACACCCTGGCGGCCAATATCGAGCGTCTGACATACGTCGGTACCGGCTCGTTCACCGGCGTGGGCAACGCCAGCGACAACATCATCACGGGTGGCGCAAATAACGACATCCTCAAGGGTGGCGGCGGTGCCGACCAGTTTTTTGGTGGCGCGGGGCGCGACACGGTGTCCTACGACGACAGCACCGTTGCAGTGAGCATTAACCTGAAAACGGGCATCAACTCGGGCATCGCAGCGGGTGACACTTACAACAGCATCGAAGTGATCGCCGGTTCCAACTTCAACGACACCTTCGTGGTCGATAGCCGGATCACGGCTGTTGATGGCGGTGCCGGATTCGATACGGTCGATTACTCGACATCGTCCGCTGGCGTTAACGTCGACATTCGCCCGGGCACTGGACTGGCAGGTATTGGTGGTGATTCGCAAGGTGTGACCCTGACCGGCATCGAGAAGGTCATCGGTTCGGCGTTCAGCGATACCTTCACGACTGAGGCATCGTTGTATGCCACCTATGAAGGCGGCGCTGGAGATGACGTCTATTACGTCAATGGCGGTGGTGTGACCATCATCGAACAGGCTGGCGGCGGCAACGACGAGGTGCGGGTCAGCTGGAAGGATCACACCCTGGCGGCCAATATCGAGCGTCTGACATACGTCGGTACCGGCTCGTTTACCGGCACCGGCAACGATAGCGATAACATCATCACGGGCGGTGCAGGCAACGACATCCTCAAGGGCGGTGGTGGCGCCGATCAGTTCTTCGGTGGCGCAGGCATGGACACCGTGTCCTATGACGACAGCACCGTAGGTGTGACGCTCAATCTGAAGACCGGGATCAATAGCGGAATCGCTGCGGGCGACGTATACAACAGCATCGAAGCGATTACCGGCTCGAAGTACAACGATACGTTCTTTGCTGACAGCCGTGTGTTTGCCTTTGACGGTGGCGCAGGGTTCGACACGGTCGATTACTCGGCGTCAGCCGAAGCCGTCAATGTCGAGATTCGTCCGGGCACCAGCCCGGCGGGTGTCGGTGGTGATGCGCAGGGCGATACCCTGACCAACATTGAAAAGGTTGTCGGTTCGGCCTTCAACGACACCTTCACTGCAGCGGCTATCAGCTACGCGACCTTCGAGGGCGGCGCCGGTGATGACATCTACTATGTCAATGGTGGCGGCGTAACGATCATCGAACAGGAAGGTGGCGGCAACGACGAGATTCGCGTCAGCTGGAACACCCACACGATGGCCGCGAACGTCGAGCGCATGACCTACACCGGGACGGCTGCGTTCACCGGTTATGGCAACGCCAGCGACAACATCATCACGGGTGGCATCGGCAATGACGTGCTGTATGGCGGTGGCGGTGCCGATCAGTTCATCGGCGGTGCGGGCATGGACACAGTGTCCTATGACGACAGCACAACGGGCGTCAGCATCAACCTGAAAACCGGTGTCAACACCGGGATTGCGACGGGTGACACCTACAACAGCATCGAGGCAATGACCGGCTCGAAATACAACGATGTCTTCGTTGGCAGCTCTGCGGCGCTCGCCTTCAACGGCGGTCTCGGCCTGGACATGGTCAGCTATGAGTCATCGGACAGCGCCGTCACCATCGACCTGAAAACCAACGCCAACGCCGGCGATGCAGCGGGCGATACCTTCGCCGGGATCGAGATCTTCCAGGGCACTCGTTTCGCTGACACGTTCCTGGGTTCCACCGCCAACGACAACTTTGTGGGTGGAGCCGGTGCCGACGTGTTCGACGGTCGTGAAGGCATTGACACGGTCTGGTACGCCAACAACGCCACCGCCGTGAATATCAACCTGCAGACCGGTGTCAGCCAGGGTGGCGATGCCGAAGGCGATGTCTTCATCAATATCGAGAGTCTGATCGGGACAAACTTCAATGACACGTTGATCGGCAATGCTGCCGCCAATGGTCTGGAGGGCGGTCTGGGCAACGACGTCATTTATGGCGGGGATGGCAACGATGTCATCTATGGCAGCCTGTACACCCCGCTCGGACCGTTCGCCGTGAATGTTGCAGCGGGTGGGCCGCAGGCTGACCTGCTGTATGGCGGCAACGGCGACGACATCATCGTTGGCGCACCCGATGACCGGGGCACCCAGGCCTTTGGTGAAGCCGGCAATGACACCATTACCGTGGCATATGGCATGGCCGACGGTGGTGAGGGCAACGATCTGCTGACCGGGATTGGCGCCGGATACTCGCTGTTCGGTGGAGCGGGTGCCGACAAACTGGTTCTGCAGGGTGGTCCGGGTTCGGCGTTCGGCGGCGAGGATAATGACACCTACACCGTCAATACCTCGAAACTGGTCACCATTCAGGACACTGGCACCAGTTCCGGTGACAAGTTGATCCTGTCGAACATCAGCGCTCAGCAACTGCTGCTTGACCGGGTCGGCAATGACCTGTTCCTGCATCAGTACAGCGTCTTCGAAGGCCAGACTCCGGAAGACGGCGTGCGGCTGAAGGACTGGTTCGCCGGCTCCAACACAATTGAATATATCCAGACGTCTGACGGCAAGTTCATCAACCTGCCAACCGGCAATGACGGGTTCGCCATGTTCGGTTGATAGCAGGACAGACGCCTCCCTGATGGTTTGGTGGGGGGATCGATGATCGAGAACAGGCGACCCCGGGTCGCCTGTTTTTGTTTCATTTCCAAGACGCGTATGGACTGCGGTTTTGCATCCACCGGGGCTGTTGATGACAGATTGGTCCTGCAGGGTGGTGGCATGGCATTCGGCGGGGGCAGTGATGCATTTGCCCTGATTGGCTGGTGCTCCTCAGACACTATGGTCGGCAATGGAAACAGATGAGTCCGGCAACGGCTCATCTATTGTTTACGCCCGCACAATCCGCCGACGCAACGCCTGCGGAGCTGGCGCGTTTCCTGCAAGTCCCCCCTCAAATCGCCATAAAACGAGCGCTTGCGGTCATTGCACCTGCGCCCGGACCGGCAGAAAGGTTTAGCCAGACGGCCGCAAAGCTTGGAAAGCCGCGCGCAGCCCTGTGACGAACGAGAGGGGAGACCATGAAGGCAGTTATTTTGGCGGGTGGCCTGGGCACGCGCATCAGTGAAGAGTCGCACCTCAAGCCGAAGCCGATGATCGAGATCGGTGGCAAGCCAATTCTCTGGCACATCATGAAACAGTATTCCGCCCACGGAATTCACGATTTCGTGATCTGCCTCGGCTACAAGGGCTACGCGATCAAGGACTTCTTCGCCAACTACTTCCTGCACACCTCCGACGTGACCTTCGACATGCGTGAAAACCGCATGGATGTTCACCAGAACTACAGCGAACCATGGCGCGTGACGCTGGTGGACACGGGTGAGGAAACCATGACTGGCGGCCGTCTGCGCCGGGTGTCGCGCTATGTGGAAGACGAAAAAGCGTTCTGCTTCACCTACGGCGACGGCGTTTCGGATCTGAATATCAGTGCGCTGGTCGACTTTCATCTGACTCACGGCAAACTGGCTACAGTGACTGCAGTGCAGCCGCCGGGCCGCTATGGTGCTCTGGATCGCGACGGTGACCGGGTACTCGGGTTCACCGAAAAACCGCGGGGTGACGGTGGCTGGATCAACGGTGGTTTCTTCGTGCTGTCACCGAAAGTCCTGCCGCTGATCGAAGGTGATTCGACCTCGTGGGAATCCGGCCCGCTGGACGGTCTGGCCGAGCGCGGTGAGCTGTTGGCCTACCAGCACGAAGGTTTCTGGCAGCCAATGGACACTCTGCGTGACAAGAATCATCTCGAAGCGCTGTGGCAGAGCGGGGAGGCCCCATGGAAGCAATGGGCCTGAGTCCTGAATTCTGGCGCGGCAAGCGGGTTCTGGTCACCGGACACACCGGTTTCAAGGGCAGCTGGCTGACCCTGTGGCTGCAAAGCCTCGGCGCGCAAGTCAGCGGTTTTTCCCTGGATCCTTCGACCGAGCCGAGCCTGTTCGAACTGGCGCGGGTGCACGAAGGCATCAACGATCAGCGCGGCGATCTGCGTGACCTCGGCGCCTTGCTCGAGATCATCGCCGACACCGAGCCGGAGATCGTCCTGCACCTGGCGGCCCAGCCGCTGGTGCGCGAAGGCTATCGCGATCCGCTCGGCACTTATTCCAGCAACGTCATGGGCACCCTCAACCTGCTCGAAGCGATTCGTCAGGTCGGTTGCGTGCGCGCCTGTGTGCTGGTGACCACCGACAAGGTCTACGCCAACAAAGAGTGGCTGTGGCCGTACCGCGAAGACGAAGCCCTCGGTGGCCACGACCCTTACAGCAGCAGCAAGGCGTGCTGCGAGTTGCTGGCGCAGTCTTATGCGGCATCCTTTTTTCCGGCGGACAAGTACGCTGAACACGGCCTGGCGCTGGCCACCGCTCGCGCCGGCAACGTGCTGGGCGGCGGCGATTTCGCCCCTGAACGGCTGATTCCCGATGTACTGAAAGCCTGGTCCGCAGACGAGCCGGTGACCCTGCGCTACCCGCAAGCCGTTCGCCCGTGGCAGCACGCGCTGGAGCCGCTGGCCGGCTATTTGCAACTGGCCGCCGGCCTCTATGAAGATGGCCCGGAATACGCCGGGGCGTGGAACTTCGGCCCGGGCGAAGCGGACATGTGCAGCGTCGGCGAAGTGGTCGAACTGCTTGCCAACCGCTGGCCACAGGCCCGTGGTCTGCGCATCGAACCGAGCGAACTGCACGAAGCCGGCCTGCTGCGCCTGGACAGCAGCCGCGCCCGTCAGGTGCTGGGCTGGCAACCGCGCTGGACGTTGCAGCAATGCCTGACCCAGACCCTCGACTGGCATCTGGCGTGGCAGAACGGTGACGACATGCGCACCGTGACCCTCGGTCAATTGAACCTGTACCGGGGCGCGCTGTGAGTGAATTTTCCTTGCAAGCCTTGCCGCTGGCCGGGCTGTTCAATGTGCGGCACAAGCGCTTCGAAGATCAGCGCGGGCACTTCGCCCGGCTGTTCTGCGAGGGCAGCCTGAAGGCGTTTGGCAGTGAATTTCACATCCGCCAGATCAACCACTCCTGCACCCGCGAGAAGGGCAGCGTGCGCGGTCTGCATTACCAGAACGCCAACGCGCCGGAAGCCAAGCTGATCACCTGCCTGCGCGGTGAAGTGTGGGACGTGGCGGTGGACCTGCGCCCGGATTCCAAAACCTTTCTGCACTGGCACGCCGAGCACCTGAAGGCCGGCGACGGTCGCAGCCTGTTGATCCCGGCCGGCTTCGCCCACGGTTTCCAGACCCTCACCGACGACGCCGAACTGCTTTACCTGCACAGCGCCGATTATGCGCCGGAGCACGAGGGCGGATTGTCGGTAAACGATCCACGACTGGCCATCGCCTGGCCGTTGCCTGTCAATAATTTGTCAGCGCGTGATTCCAGCCATCCCGCGCTCGATCAACACTTTGCTGGAGTGCGTCTATGAACTGCCGTGGGTGCGCCGCACCGCTGAGCCTGCCGCTGATCGACCTCGGCACCTCGCCACCGTCCAACGCCTACGTGCATGCCGATCGGCTGGAGCAGGCCGAGCAATGGGTGCCGCTGAAGGTCGCCGTGTGCCAGCAATGCTGGCTGGTGCAGACCGAGGATTACACCTCTGCCGACAGCCTGTTCGACGCGGAATACGCCTACTTCAGCTCGTTCTCCAGCACCTGGCTGGCCCACGCCGAGCGTTATGTGGCCGAGATGACCGAGCGCTTCGGCCTGACCGCTGACAGCCGGGTTGTCGAGGTCGCCGCCAACGACGGCTACCTGCTGCAATACGTGGCCGCTCGCGGCATCCCGTGTCTGGGCGTGGAACCGACCCGCAGTACCGCGCAGGCGGCACGGGAAAAAGGCCTGGAAATTCGTGAGCTGTTCTTCGGCCGCGACACCGCCGCACAGCTGAAAAGCGAAGGCTGGTCCGCCGACCTGATGGCCGCCAACAACGTGCTGGCCCATGTGCCGGACATCAATGACTTCCTCGGTGGTTTCGCCACGCTGCTCAAGCCGACCGGCGTCGCCACTTTCGAATTCCCGCAATTGCTGACGCTGATGGCCGGCGCGCAGTTCGACACGCTGTACCACGAACACTATTCCTACCTGTCCCTGACCGCCGTGCAGACCCTGTGCGAGCGCAATGGTCTGGAGGTATTCGACGTCAGCCAGTTGACCACCCACGGCGGATCGCTGCGGGTGTTCGTCCAGCGCAAGGATGGCGAACGTCGTCAGGTGCAGCCAGCGGTGCAACAGCAGTTGCAGGCCGAATTCGATGCCGGCGTGAAAACCGCCGGGTACTACGCGACGCTGGCGCCGGCCGCCGAACGCATCAAGCATGACCTGCTGCGCTTCCTGTTGCAGGCCAAGGCCGATGGCAAGCGCGTAGTCGGTTACGGCGCTGCCGCCAAGGGCAATACCTTGCTCAACTACGCCGGGGTCAAACCGGACCTGCTGGCCTGGGTCGCCGATGCCAACCCGCACAAGCAGGGCAAATGTCTGCCGGGCAGTCGGATCCCGATCGTGGCGCCCGAGCGCATTGCGCAAGAGCGGCCTGACTACATCCTGGTTCTGCCGTGGAATCTGCTGAGCGAAGTGACGCAGCAGTTGTCGTCGGCCAAAGCATGGGGCGCACGCTTTGTCGTCGCCGTTCCGGAGTTGATCATTCAATGAGCAGAATTCACTACACCAAACCGAGTGTCGGCGAACTCGAAGCGCAATATGCCCTGGACGCCGTGCAGAACGGCTGGGGCGCGCGTTGCTACGAATACCTGACCCGTTTCGAGCACGGTTTCGCCGAGCATCTGGGGTCGACCTACGCGATCGCTACTTCCAGTTGCACCGGCGCCCTGCACATGGGCATGGCGGCACTGGGTGTCGGTGCCGGCGATGAAGTGATCCTGGCCAATACCAACTGGATCGCTTCGGCGGCACCGATCACCTACTTGGGTGCGACCCCGGTCTTTGTCGATGTTCTTGCCGATAGCTGGTGCCTGGATCCACAACAGGTCAGAAACGCGATCAGCCCGCGCACCAAAGCCATTCTGGCGGTTCACCTCTACGGCAATCTTTGCGACATGGATGCCTTGCTGGCTATCGGCAAGGAGTTCGGCATTCCGGTGATCGAGGACGCGGCCGAAGCCATCGGTTCGCAATGGCGTGGCAAGGCAGCGGGCTCGATGGGGGCGTTCGGCGCTTTTTCGTTCCATGGCACCAAGACCATGACCACCGGTGAAGGCGGGATGTTCGTCACCTCGGACAAGGCCTTGTATGAGCGCGTGCTGACCCTGTCCAATCATGGCCGTGTAGCGGGTTGCACCAAGCAGTTCTGGCCGGAATTCGTCGGTTTCAAATACAAGATGAGCAACCTGCAGGCGGCGGTCGGCTGCGCGCAGGTCGAGCGGATCGAAGAGTTGATTGCGCGCAAGAGGGCGATCTTTGCCAACTATGCGCAGGCGCTGGAAGGCGTGCCGGGCGTGTCGCTCAATCCCGAGCCGGCCCACGGGCGCAATGGCTACTGGATGCCAACCGTGGTGTTCGATGCCGATACCGGTATCCATCGCGAGCAACTGATCGCGGCGTTCCAGGCCGCCGACATCGATGCCCGAGTGTTTTTCTGGCCGCTGTCGACGCTGCCGATGTTCAGCGAATACGTGGTCGACACTCCGCTGTCTTTCGCATTGCCTGAACGCGCCTTCAACTTGCCGAGTTATCACGAAATGACTGATGCCGATCAGCACCGTGTGGTGCAAGTGGTGCTCGACTTGCTGGCCAGCAGGAACGCGCCGTGAAGATGTACCTGCTGGGGGCCGCCAACCCGGAAGCGGTGCGCATGCTGCATGCCGTCAAGCGCAGTACGCCGAATGTCGAATTCGCTTTTCTGGACAACGATCCACGCAAGCACGGCACGCTGTTTTATGGCGTGCCGGTCGTCGGTGGTTCGGAGCGGGTCGCCGAACTCAATGGTCCGGACGTACGTTTCGTCAACCTGATCACTGGCAGTACCCGACTGCGTTACGAGACAACCTGCCAACTGGTCGATGCCGGTGCCCGACTGGGCCAGTTCATTCATCCCGGCATCGACTTGAGCATGATTCGCATGGGGCTGGGCAGTTATCTGCAGGAAGGCGTGCTTTTGCAGGCCGAAGTCGAACTTGGCGACAACACCAGCATCAGCGCCGGCAGCGTGGTGGGACATGAAGGACGGATCGGGCATTCGGTGTTCATGGCGCCCGGAGTGTGTATCGCCGGTTGCGTGGAGATCGGCGACGGTACGTTCATCGGCACCAACGCGACGATCCTGCCGCGCTTGCGTATCGGCCGCTGGGTCATGATCGGTGCCGGTGCGGTAGTGACCAGGGATGTTCCCGATTTTTCGGTCGTGGTGGGTAATCCCGCCAGGATCATCAAGACCAACACAGTGCCTTACCCCGACGCCAGGGTGTTCAGGTAAGCCGTTTCCCGAATTTTTGGAGAGTTGCAATGAATCCGCACGAGCAGTTTCGCGAAGAAGTGAAAGCCAATATCGAAGGCCTGCAGAAAGACAAGGCACTGCAAACCGAGTCGCTGGACTGGGTCGGCACTACCGCAAAACACAAGTACACCTACAACTTCAGCTGGATGGGGCGGCCGATCATTCAGTTCCCGCAGGACATGGTCGCGATGCAGGAAATCATCTGGAACCTGCGTCCGGACGTGATCGTTGAAACCGGTATCGCCCACGGCGGTTCGCTGGTGTTCTACGCGTCGATCCTTGAACTGATCGGTCATGGTGAAGTATTGGGCGTCGACATCGACATTCGCCAGCACAACCGTGAAGCCATCGAGGCGCATCCTATGTTCAAACGCATCAGCATGATCCAGGGTTCAAGCATCGATCAGGCGATCGTCGACCAGGTACGCGAGCGCGTGCAGGGCAAGAAGGTGCTGGTGGTGCTGGATTCAAACCATACCCACGAGCATGTCCTCGAGGAGTTGCGCCTCTATGCACCGCTGGTGTCGGTGGGCAGCTACTGCGTGGTCATGGATACCGTGGTTGAAGACATGCCGGAAGACGCCTTTCCGGATCGTCCGTGGGGCAAGGGTGACAACCCGAAAACCGCCGTGTGGGCCTACCTGGAAGAGAGTCGCGATTTCGAGATCGACCAGGCCATTCACAGCAAGCTGCTGATCACAGTCGCGCCGGATGGATATCTGCGCCGCGTACGTTAATCGACAAACAACGTAGAGTTTTCGGCGACTCGCCGCTTGTGGGGAAAATATGCAAGGCAAGAACAGTTCTGAACACGGTGTGGCACTCAACCAACAGTTGACCGTTGTGCTGATCTCTCACGAACGTCCGGCGTTTTTGCGCAGGGCCGTGCGTTTCTACAGCACGCTGCCGTGCCGGATCTTGGTGCTGGACTCATCCGCCGAGGCATTGCCAGGTGTGGCCGGGCAATTTGCCAACGTGGATTATCAGCACCTGCCGCAGTTTGGCTATTGGGGCATTCGCGCCAAGCTGGCCTACGGTGTTCAGCAGTTGCAGACGCCGTACATGGTGTTCGCCGCAGACGATGACTTCCTGGTGCACGATGCCTTGCATGAAGCCGTTGCCTTCATGCATGCCAACCCCGACTACAGCCTGTGCCACGGCTACAGCATGATGTACCTGACGCTGGCCAACGGCGTCAGCTACTACCGGCGTGACAAGAAAGTCTGCGAAGACTACGCGTCCGATCATGCCCAGGATCGTCTGTTGGATTACATGTCGCAGTACCTCCCGCCGTTCTATGCCGTGCAGCGCACGCAGGTGCTGCGCGACTGGTATGACGCGATGCCGGAAGACACGATCTTCCAGTGGCAGGAAGTCGGTCACACCTACTACATGCTGGCGAGGGGCAAGGCACGCATTCTGCCGATCCCTTATGTCGTGCGTGAAATCAACTATCAGCACTCCGATCACAACACCGAAATCTTCCACTCATTGGCGTACACGGACGCCAAGTCGGTGTCCGAGCGCGAAGCCTTCGCCACTTTCCTTGCCAGCCTGCCTACCCAGGTCGAGCATCGGGACCCGCAGCAGGGCAAACAGTTTGTCCTGGAGAGTTTCGAAGCTCTGGCCGACAGCCTGCGTACCGGCCGGGCATTGACCGCCGAGCTGATTATCGAGTCGGCCTGGACGGATATCGAAGCCGGCCCGCAGCGTCGTTTCGGGCCGCGTCAGTACGTTGAAATGCCGTTCTACAACCAGGCGTTTTTCGATCAACTGACCCAGTTCGAGTTTCTGCTGCACGCCATGCCGGCCGGGCGCATTCAGTTGCAGGGGCTGGAGGGCATCTGGGCCCGTCAGGAGAACCTGATGCAAGCCCGCAACAACGACACCCCGGAGAGCGTGCTGGATCGTCTGTGGCAAGCTCACGACAGCAACGTGTTCAACCGCACCGTGATCAAACGCCTGATCGCTCAACTGCAATTGCTGGGCGAGGATGAGGACGCCAAAAAACTGAGCGACTGGATCGCTCGACTCGAAGCGGTTTCCCTGGAAGGCAATCAGGCTGCATTCAGCAAGATGCGCACCGGCCGCTTGCTCAAATGGCTCGATGCCCGTCAGCCCGACAGCGAGCAGGGTCAAGCGATTGCCCGTCACCTGGCAGCGAACGGCGGCGGCCCGCAGTTCGGCATTTTCCTGCTCGACCTGGACAACGACATCGACAAGTTGCAGGTCACCCTGGACAGCTTGCTCGAAGGTCACAGCAAAGCGTTCAGAGTGGTGGTGTTCACGACCGGTGAGCCACCGGCGGCAACCACCGCGCAGAACACGCTGCACTTTGTGCGGGTCACCCAGAGCAACTTCGTCGACAAGCTGAATCTGAGCGTGCGCCAATCGCCTTGCGACTGGTTGCTGTTGGCCGAGGCGGGCGACGAGTTCACGGCAGGCGGTCTGTTGCGTGCCGGGCTGGAGCTGATGTCCGCAGATGAATGCCGTGCGGTGGCCACCGACGAAATCCAGCGCACTGCCGAAGGCGCATTGATCGATGCCTTCCGTCCGGGCTTCAACCTTGACCTGTTGCAAAGCCTGCCGGCGCAGATGGCGCGGCACTGGCTGATCCGTCGTGACGTATTGATCGAGGCCGGAGGCTACCAGGCCGATTTCAGCAAGGCGCTGGAGTTCGATCTGCTGCTGCGCATCATTGAACAGGGCGGTCTCAATGGTTTGGCGCACCTCGATGAACCTTTGCTGATTTCCCGGGCAGTGGAACCGGAAGAAAACGCCGACGAGCGTCAGGCACTGCTGCGTCATCTGGGCAATCGCGGCTACAAGGCCAAGATCACCTCCGCGCAGCCGGGCACCTATCAGGTCGACTACCGTCACACCGAGCAACCGCTGGTATCGGTCATCCTGCCGGCCAGTGATGATCTGCCGTCCCTGCAACGTTGCCTGCAAGGTGTTTTGCTCAGAACGCGTTACACCCGTTATGAAGTGTTGATCGCGGCCAATCCGAACCTCTCGGCTGACGTCAATGACTGGCTGGGAACCCTGCGCAACGCCAAGGTCCGCGTGCTGCGCGCCGATCAGGTCCTGGGCGACGTGGCTCTGTGCAATGCTGCCAGCCAGGAGGCGCAGGGCGAGTTCCTGGTGCTGATGGCGGCCGATGGTGAAGTGGTCAACCCGAACTGGATCGAGCAGTTGCTCAATCATGCCCTGCGGCCGGAGGTCGGTATCGTCGGTGCGAAACTGGTCGACCGTGACGGCAAGATCTCCCAGGCGGGTCTGATTCTCGGCTTGAATGGCGGCGCAGGTTCTGCCTTTGTCGGTGAGAAACACGACGCCAACGGTTACATGCATCGCCTGGCGGTGGAGCAGAACTACTCGGCGGTATCGGGCGTCTGCCTGATGGTGCGCAAGGAACTGTTCGATGCGCTGGGTGGCCTGGATGAACAGGCATTCGCCGACGGTTACAGCGATGTCGATCTGTGCCTGAAGGCGGGCCAGGCCGGTTTCCTCACCGTCTGGACGCCGCTGGTCCAGGTGATTCATTCCGGTCAACAGGCGCAGTCGCCGCAAGCGCTTCAGGCATTGCGTGAAAAATGGTCTGGCGCGTTCGCGGGCGATTCGGCTTACAACGCCAACCTGAGCCTGACTGGCAAAGGTTTTGTCCTGGACGAAAGCGCTTCGCTGAACTGGGCGCAGTTGATCGCCTAAGTCGGCAGGGAACGGGACTCAAGACATGTTCAACGGCAAATCGATTTTCATCTCCGGTGGTACAGGCTCGTTCGGGCGCAAATTTATTGCGCGCCTGCTCGAGCAATACCAGCCCAAACGCGTGGTGGTGTTCTCCCGGGATGAGCTCAAACAGTACGAAATGCAGCAGACGTTCAACGCGCCGTGCATGCGTTACTTCCTCGGCGATGTGCGCGACGCCGAGCGTCTGCGCCAGGCCATGCGCGGCATCGATTACGTGGTGCATGCGGCGGCGTTGAAGCAGGTGCCGGCGGCGGAGTACAACCCCACCGAGTGCATCCGCACCAACGTCAATGGCGCGGAGAACATCATCGCCGCCGCCATCGACAACGGCGTGAAGAAAGTCGTCGCGCTGTCCACCGACAAGGCCGCGAGCCCGATCAACCTGTACGGCGCCACCAAGTTGCTGTCGGACAAATTGTTCGTCGCGGCCAACAACATTGCCGGTGAGCAACAGACGCGGTTTGCCGTGGTGCGCTACGGCAACGTGGCCGGCTCGCGTGGTTCGGTGGTGCCGTTCTTCAGCCAGCTGATCGCCGATGGCGCGAAAGAACTGCCGATCACCGACGAGCGCATGACCCGTTTCTGGATCACCCTTGATCACGGCGTGCAATTCGTCCTCGACAGTTTTGCGCGGATGCACGGCGGTGAAGTGTTCGTGCCGAAGATCCCGTCGATCCGCATTGTCGATCTGGCCCGAGGCATGGCCGGGCATCTGCCGCACAAGAACGTCGGCATCCGTCCGGGGGAAAAGCTGCACGAACTGATGGTGCCGCTGGACGATGCGCGGATGACTCTGGAGTTCGATGATCACTACACGATTCAGCCTTCGATCCGTTTCACCAGCGTCGATGTCGATTTTGCCGTCGACAGACTCGGCGAGCAGGGGCGACCGGTGGGCGAGCACTTTGAGTATCGCTCCGACACCAATCCGCATTTCCTCTCGGTCGGGCAGATCGCCGACCTGCACGCGAAGCTGTCGATATGATTCCGTATGGTCGGCAAAGCCTCGATCAGGCGGATATCGACGCGGTCGTCGAGGTGTTGCAGTCCGACTGGTTGACCCAGGGGCCGACCATCGAGCGCTTCGAACAGGCGATGGCCGAGCGTTGCCAGGCGGATTTCGCGGTCGCGGTGTGCAACGCCACCGCTGCGTTGCACATTGCCTGCCTGGCGGCGGGGCTCGGTCCGGGCGACCGTTTGTGGACCACGCCGAACACCTTTTTAGCGTCGGCCAACTGCGGCCGTTACTGCGGCGCCGACGTTGACTTCGTCGACATCGATCCGCTGACCTGGAACCTTGATGCCGAGGTTCTGGCTAGCAAGCTCGATGCTGCTGAAAGCGACGGCACGCTGCCCAAAGTGCTGGTGGCCGTGGCGTTCTCCGGGCAGAGCTGCGACATGCGGCGCATTGCCGAACTGGCCGAGCGCTACAACTTCACCGTGATCGAAGATGCCTCCCACGCGGTCGGCGCCAGTTATGCCGGGCGTCCTGTGGGCTGTGGCGAGTTTGCGGCGATGACGGTGTTCAGTTTCCACCCGGTGAAGATCGTCACCAGCGGCGAAGGCGGTATGGTGCTGACCAATCGCCCGGAGCTGGCCGAGCATCTGCAACGCCTGCGCAGCCACGGCATGACCCGCGATCCGCAGCAAATGACAGAACCCAGCCACGGCCCGTGGTACTACCAGCAGGTCGAGCTGGGCTTCAACTACCGGATCACCGATCTGCAGGCCGCGCTGGGTCTGTCACAGTTGAGCAAACTGGACGAATTCATCGCCCGTCGCCGCGAGTTGGCCGCACGTTATGACCGCCTCCTGGCGTACTTGCCGGTCACCCTGCCGGGGATCCAGCCGGACGCAGAATCGGCCTGGCATCTTTATGTGGTGCGCTTGCAGACCGAGCGCATCAGCCTCAGCCACCGTCAGGTGTTCGAAGGTTTGCGTGCGGCCGGGGTCGGTGTGAATCTGCATTACATTCCGGTGCATCTGCAGCCTTACTATCGTGAACAGGGTTTTGCCGAGGGAGACTTTCCCGAGGCCGAGCGTTATTACGCCGAAGCGATCAGCCTGCCGCTGTTTCCGCTGCTGAGTGATCAGCAGCAGGATTACGTGGTCGAGCAACTGCGTCGGTTGACTGAATGAGTGCCGCTGTCGCGGAGGATGGAAAACGGCAATGCGTGATCTGAGCGAACAGGAACACTTCTGGCAGGGCGAATTCGGCAATCAGTACGTCGAACGCAACATCGGACAACCGTTGGTAGCGTCCAATCTGGCGTTGTTCGCCAAGGCCCTGACACGGGCCGGGCGGATCGACAGCCTGCTGGAACTGGGCACCAACGCCGGCAACAACTTGCAGGCGTTGCGACAGCTGTTGCCGCACTGCGAACTGTCTGGCGTCGAGATCAACGCCAGCGCCTGCGCTCAGGCGCGCGCGCTGGATATCGCAACAATCTGGCACGGCTCGCTGTTCGATTTCCCCCGCGAACGAACCTTCGACCTGACCCTGAGCAAAGGCGTGCTGATCCATCTGGCGCCGGAGCTGTTGGCGACGGCGTATGCGCAGTTGTATGAGTTGAGCTCGCGCTACATCCTGATCGCCGAGTACTACAATCCCTCGCCGGTGGAAGTGTCCTATCGCGGCAACAGCGGCAAGCTGTTCAAGCGTGATTTCGCCGGGGAAATGCTCGATCGCTATCCGGATCTGCAACTGCTGGACTACGGTTTCGGTTATCACCGCGATCCGCAGTTTCCGGTGGACGACATCACCTGGTTCCTGCTGGAAAAACGTCCTTGAACAACGTCGCAATCATCCCGGCCCGCGGGGGCAGCAAACGCATCCCGCGCAAGAATCTCAAGCCGTTCGACGGTGTGCCGATGATTGTCCGTTCGATCCGCACAGCGCTGGATTCGGGGTTGTTCGAGCAAGTGGTGGTCAGCACCGACGACGAAGAGATCGCCGCGCTGGCGCAGGCTCACGGTGCTCACGTGCCGTTCATGCGTCCGGCGGAGCTGGCCGATGATTTCACCGGCACGGCGGCAGTGATCGTGCATGCCTTGCAGCAACTGCCGGCCTTCGATTACGCCTGCTGTGTGTACGCCACCGCGCCGTTGTTGCAGGCGCGGTTTCTGCGTCAGGGCTTTGAGTTGCTGGCGCAGCATCCGGACAAGTCCTTTGCTTTTTCGGTCACCGATTTCGGTTTTCCGGTGCAGCGTGCCTTGAGCCTTGACGGGCAGGGCGCGTTGATGGCGCTGTACCCCGAATTTCGCGATACCCGTTCGCAGGATCTGCCACCTGCCTTTCAGGATGCCGGCCAGTTCTATTGGGGCCGCAGCCAGGCGTGGCTGGGTGGCGAGATTCTGTATTCACCGGCCAGCCTGCCGGTGATCCTGCCCCGGTATCTGGTGCAGGACATCGACACCGCAGAAGACTGGAAACGCGCCGAATACCTTTACGCGGCACTCAAGGCTGGTGGAGAGCTGCAATGAGAGTGCTGATTCGCGCCGACGCCTCGCCGACCATCGGCAGTGGCCATATCGCCCGCTGTCTGACGCTGGCGCGAGTGCTGCGCACGCAGGGCAGCCATGTCGCGTTTGCCTGTCGCCGGTTGCCCGGTAATCGGCTGGAGGCGTTGCAGGCCGAGGGCTTCGAGACCTTTGCGCTGCCTGATCGCTATATCGACGAAGATCCACAGCAGGCCATCGAGTCGATGTTGCCGTGGCAGGCGGATATCGATGCACTGGCGACGCAGCTGGGCGGACAGCCCGCATTCGACTGGATCATCGCCGACCATTACGGCCTCGATCACCACTGGCAGACCGCTGCGCGCCGTTTCGGCTTGCGGATCGCCGCTGTGGATGATCTCGCGACCCGTCGCTACAGCGTGGATCTGCTGCTCAATCAGAATCTCTCCGGGCTCAGCGAAAACTATCAACCGCTGCTGCCGGCCGGTTGCCGGACCTTGCTTGGGCCGCGATTCGCCATGCTGCGCGAAGAGTTCAGTGGCCCGGCCATCAAGATCAAGCCCGTGGCGCAGCGGGTGCTGGTGAACTTCGGTGGTTTCGATGCCGCCCGGCAGACCCATCACGCGATGCTGGCGCTGGCGGATTTTTCCGGGCTGGAAGTGGACTTCGTCGCCGGTGCCGACAACCCGGCCTGGGCCGAGATGCAGGCACTGGCCGAGAATCGGCCGAACTGGCGGCTGCACAGTTTCGTCAGTGACTTTCATCGGCGCATGACCGAAGCCGACCTTTTCATCGGCGCCGGCGGTGGCACCAGTTGGGAGCGGGCAGCGCTGGGCCTGCCGACGATTTGCATCGCCGTGTCGAATAACCAGCAGAACAACGGCGAAGTCATGGCAGCGGCCGGTGCCCATGTCTTCATGGGCGCCCGCGAGCAGGTCAGCATCGCACAACTACGTGATGCCATCGGGTTTGTCGTCGACAATTTCTACCTGCGCCAAAGCCTGGCCGAGCGCTCGCGCCAATTGGTCGACGGACGCGGTGCGCTGCGGGTGGCGGCGGCATTGGCCGGCGCAGTACTCAGGCTGCGCAAGGCAACGCCGGACGATGCGCAGTTGCTGTTCGACGGGCGCAATGCCGAGGCGGTACGTCGCTGGTCTCTGGAGAGTGGCGTGATCGGGTGGTCGCAGCATCTGAACTGGCTCGACGCGAGTTTGCGCAATCCTCAACGCTTGCTGTTGATCGCCGAGGCCGATGACGGCCCGGTCGGGGTATTGCGCTACGATCTGCGCGGCTTCGACGCTGAAGTTTCGCTGTATGTGCTGGAGGGGCGTTTCGGTCTCGGCTGGGGCAGGGCGCTGCTGGCGCGGGGCGAGGCGTTCGTCACTGCACACTGGCCGCAGCTGACTGCGATCACCGCGCAGGTCTTGCCGGCCAATCAGGCCTCGCTCAATGTATTTCGTGACGCAGGCTTCACCCAAAATGCCTGCGCGTTCACCAGGGAATTGAAGGAACCCCGCTCATGAACAGTTTCAGGATTGGCGACCGCCTTGTCGGTGCCGATGCACCACCGTTCATCATTGCCGAAATGAGCGGCAACCATAACCAGTCGCTGGACGTCGCCCTGCAGATTGTCGAAGCGGCGGCCAGGTCCGGTGCCCACGCCTTGAAGCTGCAAACCTACACCGCCGACACCATGACTCTGGATCTTTCGGAAGGTGAATTTTTCATCAAGGATCCGCACAGCCTGTGGGCCGGAACGTCGCTTTACGATCTCTACGAAAAGGCCCACACCCCGTGGGAATGGCACGCGCCGATCTTCGCCCGGGCCAAGGAATTGGGCATGCTCGCGTTTTCGACGCCGTTCGATGACAGCGCCGTGGACTTTCTTGAAAGCCTCGATGTCCCGGCCTACAAGATCGCCAGTTTCGAAAACACCGATCTGCCGCTGATTCGTCGTGTCGCGGCCACCGGCAAACCGCTGATCATTTCCACCGGCATGGCCAGCATCGCCGAACTCGACGAAACCGTGAACGCCGCCCGTGAGGCCGGGTGCAAGGATCTGGTGTTGCTCAAATGCACCAGCACCTACCCGGCGACGCCGCTCAACAGCAATGTGCGCACTATCCCGCATTTGCGTGAATTGTTCGGTTGTCAGGTCGGTCTGTCGGATCATTCGATGGGTGTCGGCGTGTCGGTAGCGGCCGTGGCACTGGGTGCGACGGTGGTGGAAAAACACTTTACCCTCGACCGCGCGGCGGGCGGCGTGGATGCCAGTTTCTCCCTGGAGCCTGCGGAGCTGGCCAGCCTGGTGGTCGAAACCGAGCGTGCCTGGCAGGCCATGGGCCAGGTGCATTACGGCGTGACCGAAGCCGAGCAGAAATCTCTGGTCTACCGCCGGTCCCTTTATGTCACGGCCGATATGGCGGCCGGAGAGCCTTTCACAGCGGCCAACCTGCGCGCCATTCGTCCCGGTCTCGGCCTGCCGCCCAAGCATGCCGATGCTGTCCTTGGCCGCCGCGCGCGGTCACCGATCAAGCGTGGTACGCCGCTGGACTGGTCGCTGGTCGAATAACCCGATCAGCACCGATTCGGCAAAATAGCGTGACCTGCGAGTCATAACGCGCATCTTCACTGTATTGTATTGACCGGGGAGATGGCGCCTGGCCCGTTATCGGTTTCAGTGACAGCCCTTTGCGCTCCCCGTGGCTGCCCGTTGTGGCGGCCGTTTTCTGTTTGTCGGCGCCCCTCGAATCCTTGCGAGCGGTGGTATTGGGCTGTTTTTTATTGGGAAGCCGTAATGATTGGCATAAAAAGCATTGCGAGCTACGTTCCTGTAGCCGGCGTGGACAATTACGCACAAGGTGCAAAATTCGAGAAGGATGAAGAATTCATCCTCGGCAAGATCGGTTCGGCCTTCCTGCCACGTAAAGACGCAGAACAGGAAACCTCCGATCTGTGCGTTGAAGCGGCCAATGCGCTGTTTGCCAGCAACCCTGAACTGAAACGTGAATCCATCGACGCGCTGATCGTCGTCACCCAGAACGGTGACGAAGAAGGCCTGCCGCACACCGCAGCCATCGTCCAGGACAAGCTGGGTCTGCCGACCCATGTCGCGGCGTTCGATATTTCCCTGGGCTGCTCCGGCTACGTTTATGGCATCTACGCGATCAAGGGTTTCATGGAAGCCGCCGGCTTGAAGAACGGTCTGCTGATCACCGCCGACCCGTATTCGAAAATCGTCGACCCGCAAGACCGCAACACCACGATGCTGTTCGGCGACGCTGCCACCGCAACCTGGATGGGCGAAGATCCGGTCTGGGCGCTGGGCAAAGCCAAGTTCGGCACTGACGGTTCCGGTGCACCGCATCTGAAAGTCACCGATGGTGTGTTCTTCATGAACGGTCGTCAGGTGTTCAACTTTGCCCTGTTGAAAGTCCCGGCGCACTTGCATGAATTGCTCGACGATTCCGGCCTCAGCGCCGATGACATCGATGCGTTCTGTATTCACCAGGGCAGTGCCGCGATCGTCGATGCCGTTGCGCGGCGTTTCGAAGGCGAGCCGGAGAAATTCATCAAGGACATGGTCGAGACCGGCAACACCGTGTCGTCGAGCATTCCGCTGCTGCTGGAAAAGCACGCGCTGGACTCGAGCTGGAACCGGGTGGCACTCAGCGGTTTCGGTGTGGGACTGTCGTGGGGCTCGGCGATTATCTATCGTCCTTGAATCCATCGAAAACGACAGATACAAAAATAGCGTTCCAGGGTTAACCTTGAACGCTATTTTTTTGCCTGAAGGGAGCGCGAGGCGCCATGAGCGAGTTTTTCCAGGGCAACGCTGAAGTCATCCAGAGGCGCTGGCCGGCGCTGTTCGCGCGATTGCAGAGCGAAGACAGTTCGGCAATCGAGGCCGGACTGACAGAAGGCCTGGGGACGACACTGAGCATCAACGGCATCCAGCTCACCAGCCGTCATGATCGCGTCCACGAAGCCCGGGTTCAGGCCGAGAGCCTGCCGACGGACAAGGCGCAACTGCATGTCTATGGCACCGGCCTCGGGGATCTGCCTTCCGTGCTGCTGGAGCGCAACGGGCTCGAGCGACTCTACGTGCACATCCTCAACGGCGCGCTGTTTGCTTTGGTGCTGCAACTGCTCGATCAACGTCAATGGCTGCAGGACACTCGAGTCGAACTGCTGTACGCCGGCGACCTGCCGGACATCTGTACGCCGTTCTTTGCCTTGCCCGCCGAAATGCTGCTGGCCGACGACTTCAACGCGAAGATTCGTGATCGGCTGGTCAGCGAAGTGCACCTGAGTTTCAACAATCGGGAGTTCGATCCGCAGTTGCCGTTCATTCAGCAGCGTTTGCGTGACTGTTTGCCCGTGCTGCTCGCCGACGATGATGTGGCGCAATTGTTCGGCACCTGCGCCGGACGGGACATCTATGTGATCGGTACCGGGCCGACCCTCGAGCAGCATTTCGAGCGTCTGGCTGCGATTCGCCAGAAAAGCGATCGTCCGCTGTTCATCTGTGTCGACACCGCCTATCGGCCGCTGCGCGAGCACGGCATCGTGCCGGATTTCGTGGTGAGCATCGACCAGCGCATCAGCTTTCGGCATCTGCCTTGCGAGGCGTCCGACGGCATTGCGCTGGTGTACTTGCCCATGAGCGATCCCGACGTTTTACGGGCATGGAAGGGCAAGCGCTACGGCGGTTATTCGCTCAGTCCGGTCTATGCGGCGCTGCGTGTGCAATATCCTCGGGCACTGCTGCATGTCGGCGGCAGTGTGATTCACCCGGCAGTGGATCTGGCGGTGAAGATGGGCGCTGCGCGGATCACCCTGTTCGGTGCCGACTTCGCGTTCCCGATGAACAAGACCCATGCCGGCTGGAATGATGGCGACCTGGGACCTTCGGTGAACCAGGCGCGGCACTGGGTGCTGGATGGCTTCGGCCGGCGCGTCAGTACGCAGCTCAATTTCCGCGGTTATCTGTGCGTGCTGGAGCGTTACATCGCCAGCCGGCCGCAGGTGGAGTTCTTCAACAGCAGTCGTTCGGGCGCCTTGATTGCCGGTACGCGTTTCAATCAGGAGTTTGTGCAATGAGCGCACTGCAAGGCTGTGTCGATGAATGCCGGCGTTGCGCCGTGCTGTTCCGGCTGGGGCGTGATGTGGAGGCGGCGCTGGACATGGTGGAGGTGTTTGAAGGAGTACAGCATTTGCTGGTGCCTGCAGCCGCGGATGCAAAGCAAGCCTGGACGCATTTGCTCACGCAGATGCTCGATTGCCAGGAACGCCAGGACTGGCTGGGTCTTGCCGATTTCATGGAGTACGAATTGATCCATCTGCTGGAAAGTTCTTCGGCATAAGGAATCACCGACAGCGCTGGCTCGCAGGTTTGCGCCGCGGACAGTTTTATGACGTCATTTTTTCGTGGGTAAAACGCGGCTAAGTCTTTGTTTTCTAGGGAGTGGCAGGGTGATGGCAAAAATTTTCAAAAAAGCCCTCAAGCAACCTGCAATCCCGACGATAACTATTACGAAGGTTCTCTAGGCCATACCCGGCGGTTGCCAGGGCCGGAAGCCGCAGTACCCAACCAACGAGGAATTCGTCATGGCTTTAACTGTAAACACCAACACCACGTCGCTGAACGTTCAGAAAAACCTGAACCGCGCTTCCGACGCTCTGTCGACTTCGATGCAGCGCCTGTCTTCCGGCCTGAAAATCAACAGCGCCAAAGACGACGCCGCTGGCCTGCAGATCGCTACCCGCATGTCTTCGCAGATCCGTGGTAACACCCAGGCCATCCAGAACGCCAACGACGGTATCTCCGTTGCCCAGACCGCTGAAGGCGCTCTGCAAGCTTCGACCGACATCCTGCAGCGTATGCGTGAACTGGCTGTTAAAGCACGTAACGGTACCAACGGCACTGCTGACCAGACCGCAACCAACGCTGAATTCGCTCAGATGTCTGACGAAATCACCCGTATCTCGGCTGCTACCAACCTGAACGGCAAAAACCTGCTGGACGGTTCGGCTGGTACTGTAACTCTGCAAGTTGGCGCCAACACTGGCTCCGCCAACCACATCGACCTGGTACTGAGCGGCAAGTTCGACGCCGTCAGCCTGTCGGTAGGTAGCGGTACTGTTGTTCTGACCGGTGCTACTTCGGCTGCCGCCGCTTCGAACATCGACAACGCGATCACCGCGATCGACGCTGCAATTGCGAACATCAACGCCACTCGCGCCGCTCTGGGTGCTTCGCAAAACCGTCTGACCAGCACCATCCAGAACTTGCAGAACATCACCGAGAACACCACTGCTGCACAAGGTCGCGTACAAGATACCGACTTCGCCGCAGAGACTGCGAACCTGACCAAGCAGCAAACCCTGCAACAGGCTTCGACCTCTGTTCTGGCTCAAGCCAACCAACTGCCTTCCGCTGTACTGAAGCTGCTTCAGTAATTTCGGAATGAGTTTTGGCGGGGGAGTGCGCTTGCGTGCTCTCTCGCCTTTTCACGTTAAGAGGTGATGGGCATGGACATGAGCGTAAAGCTTAACGTGTCTTATCCGGCTCCCAAGCAGGCCAGTCCGGTTGCCGACAAGCCGTCGGAGACCAAGCCTTCGACCGTTGAAACTGTTTCCGAGGCGAAAAAAAGCCAGGAGACGGATGAAAACAAGTTGAAGCTGGCGGTGCAGGAGATCGAGAAGTTTGTTCAATCGATCAAGCGCAACCTGGAGTTTTCGATCGATGAGCATTCTGGCAAGGTCATCGTCAAAGTGATCGCCAGCGAGACGGGTGAGGTCGTAAGACAGATTCCTTCCGCTGAGGCACTCAAGCTGGCAGACAGTCTCGCCAACGCAAGTCATGTGTTGTTCGACGCCAAGGTCTGATAGCTGGCATGAATAGTGTTTGAAGTTCTTTAGGCGCCCACAAGGGTCAAAAGACTGGCAACAACCCAAAGGGAGATGCACATGGCAAGTCCAATTTTACCGGGTACGGGCCTGGGTTCCGGCCTGGACATCGGTGCGATCGTTACTGCGCTGGTCAATGCCGACAAGTCGCCGAAGCAGACGCAGATCGATAACGCTACCAAAGCCAATACCCTGAAGATCTCCGGTATCGGTACGCTGAAGAGTGCGCTGACCGCATTCCAGACAGCGATGACCAACCTGGGCAGCAAAACCAATCCTGCGTTTGCCGGTTACACGGCGACTTCGGGTACTCCGACCGTGCTGGGTGTTTCTGCGGATAATACCGCGGTCTCGGGTACTTACAGTGTCGTTGTGAATAAACTGGCTACCGGTTCGAAAGTCGCCAGTGCATCCTTTGCCGGCGGTGCCGCCAGTGCCATTCCGAGTGGTACCCTGAAAATCAGTCAGAATGGCACTGATTACAATGTCACGATCCCTGCCAATGCTACGTTGCAGAGTACTCGGGATGCGATCAACTCGGCTCAGGCCGTCAACGGTATTTCTGCCAACATCGTGACCGACAGCTCGGGTGCCTCGCGCCTGGTGATCAGTTCGAGCAAGACGGGCGCTGGCTCCGACCTGACGGTCAGCGGCATCGCCGGTCTGGAAATCGACGGCACCCAGCCGATGGGCGCCAATCCTGCCGCTGGTGCTTCTGGCGCGGTGAATGGCCTTGCTCAGGATGCGTCGTTGACCATCGATGGTCTGGCGGTCACCAGTAAAAGCAACACGGTAACCGGCGCGATCAGTGGCCTGACGATGAACCTGGTAACGGTCAGCCCCGGCTCGCCGCCAACACCTGTGACAGTGTCTGTCGACGGTAACACCAAGGGCTTGCAGACGTCGGTTCAGGCGTTCGTCGATGCCTACAACACCCTGAAAAGCACCATCGACACGTTGTCCAAGGCGACCCCGGACGAAGATGGCAAACTGACCGTTCAGGCGGCGTTCACCGGTGACTCCCTGGCGCGCTCACTGGTTGCCGATATCCGCGGGCAACTGACGGCTGAAAGTGCTACTGCTGGTACTCCGATGGCCTATCTGTCGCAGCTGGGTGTCATGACTGACCGCAACACCGGTAATCTGACGTTCGACACGGCTACGTTCAACAAGGCCATGTCCACACCGGGCATGACCGGCAAAGTCCAGGACATGTTCACCGGCACCAACGACACCAATGGTCTACTGACCCGCATGAGCAAGGCGGTTGATCCTTACCTCAAGGCTTCCCCTGATGGCAAGAGCACCAGCGGTCTGCTTGATCAGCGTTTGACCATCCTGAACAACAACGCCAAGAACATCACCAGTCAGCAATTGGCGCTGGACCTGCGAGTCGCCAACCTGACCAAGACGTTGACCGCCAAGTACAACGCCATGGACTTGCTGGTAGGGCAGATGAAGGCCACGGCGAGCAACATCACGTCGTTCTTCGCCTCGCTCAACGCGCAGCAATCCGCGAAGTAACATGCAAGAGCGACAAAAACCCGGCTACGCTTTCGAGCGTGTGCCGGGTTTTTGTCTTGTGGTCTAAAGTTTTTCGGCTCGCAGGCGATACACTGGTCATACGAGTCATTGTGGCAAATGAGGTAGAACATGAATCCGATGTTAGCCCTTCGGCAGTACCAGAAAGTTGGCGCTCAAGCTCAGACTTCCGAAGCGAGCCCTCACCGTCTGGTGCAAATGCTGATGGAAGGTGGCCTGGATCGTATCGCTCAGGCCAAGGGCGCGATCGAGCGCAAGGACATTCCTGCCAAATGCACGGCGATCAGCAAGGCCATTGGCATTGTAAGTGGCCTGCGCGAAGGTCTGGATCTGGAGAACTCGGCCGATACGCTGGCCGATCTGGACGGGCTGTATATCTACATGATGAAGCGTCTTGCCGAGGCGAACATCAGCAGCGACCCGCGTATCCTGGACGAGGTCGCCGGCCTGCTGACCACGGTAAAGGAAGGCTGGGACGCTATCGCGCCTGTTCCCGCTCCTCAGTTTTAAGGAGATCACCATGAGTCTTGTATTGCAGCGAATCGAAGAAACCCGTGTGGCGCTGGTCGATGCCCTGGCCGAGCGTAACTGGGAGGCGATCGGTCAACTGGATCTTGATTGCCGTTCCTGCATGGAAGATGTCATGAGTGAGGCTTCTTTGGATGAAGTGGCGCTGCGTGACAATCTTGAGGAGTTGCTGCATGTGTACAAGCAGTTGCTCGAGGTTGCGATGGGAGAACGCCAGGCGATAGTCGACGAGATGTCGCAGATCACTCAGGCAAAAAACGCGGCGAAGGTTTACCATCTGTTTGGTTAATTAACCCTCAGTTAATCCAGACATGTGCGCCATAAATTTGACTGTGCACGGTTTTTTGACTTAACTAGTGGCTGTTTTCAGATTTCAGGCGTCTACAGGCACGAAGTGTCCTGCAAGCGTCTCGCTTGCCCCTCGTTTCGGGCATTGAGTTGACTAGGGAAGTTGCTATTGCATGTGGCGTGAAACCAAAATTCTGCTGATCGATGACGATAGCGTCCGCCGCCGCGACCTGGCGGTGATTTTAAATTTTCTTGGCGAAGAAAATTTACCCTGCGGAAGCCATGACTGGCAGCAGGCAGTCGGCTCTTTGTCGTCTAGTCGTGAGGTCATTTGCGTACTGATCGGGACGGTTAATGCTCCTGGTGCGCTTTTGGGCCTGTTAAAGACACTCTCGACCTGGGATGAGTTCCTTCCGGTTTTGCTGATGGGCGATAATTCTTCGGTGGACCTGCCCGAAGACCAGCGCCGTCGGGTGCTGTCGACGCTGGAAATGCCGCCGAGCTACAGCAAGTTGCTGGATTCCCTGCATCGTGCCCAGGTCTATCGCGAAATGTATGACCAGGCCCGTGAGCGCGGCCGTCATCGCGAACCCAACCTGTTCCGCAGTCTCGTCGGCACCAGTCGGGCGATCCAGCATGTGCGCCAGATGATGCAGCAGGTGGCCGACACCGACGCCAGTGTGTTGATCCTCGGCGAGTCCGGCACCGGCAAGGAAGTGGTTGCGCGAAACCTGCATTACCATTCCAAGCGTCGTGACGCGCCGTTCGTGCCGGTCAACTGTGGTGCGATTCCGGCGGAGCTGCTGGAGAGCGAGCTGTTCGGCCACGAGAAGGGTGCCTTCACCGGCGCGATCACCAGCCGTGCCGGCCGTTTCGAGCTGGCCAACGGCGGCACATTGTTCCTCGACGAAATCGGCGACATGCCGCTGCCGATGCAGGTCAAGCTGCTGCGCGTGCTGCAAGAGCGGACCTTTGAGCGCGTGGGTAGCAACAAGACCCAGAGCGTCGATGTGCGCATCATTGCCGCAACCCACAAGAATCTCGAAAGCATGATCGAGATCGGCACTTTCCGCGAAGACCTCTACTATCGCCTGAACGTGTTCCCGATCGAGATGGCGCCTTTGCGCGAGCGTGTCGAAGACATTCCGCTGCTGATGAACGAGCTGATTTCGCGGATGGAGCACGAGAAGCGCGGCTCCATCCGTTTCAATTCCGCCGCCATCATGTCCCTGTGCCGTCACGGCTGGCCGGGCAACGTCCGCGAGCTGGCCAACCTGGTGGAGCGCATGGCGATCATGCATCCATACGGGGTGATTGGTGTGGTCGAACTGCCGAAGAAGTTCCGCTACGTCGACGACGAAGACGAGCAAATGGTCGACAGTCTGCGCAGCGATCTGGAAGAGCGTGTGGCAATCAACGGTCATACGCCGGACTTCACCGCCAACGCCATGCTGCCGCCGGAAGGCCTGGATCTGAAGGACTACCTCGGTGGTCTGGAGCAGGGGCTGATCCAGCAGGCGCTGGATGATGCCAACGGTATCGTGGCTCGGGCTGCCGAGCGTCTGCGCATTCGACGCACCACGCTTGTGGAAAAGATGCGCAAGTACGGCATGAGCCGGCGTGAAGGTGATGAACAGGCGGATGATTGACGCCTGTTTTTCAACTGCTTCATTTATAAGCGGTTTTTTTTAGGCACGGGTATTGCTACGTCCCTCGCAACGTTCCGTTTCACTGACGGTCAGCCAAGCGAGAGAGCACAATGCCCCAAGCCTCCCAGATGTCTTCTGTTCCCGAATCCTCGGGGCCACTGCCGTCCGTAGAGCAGGCCAGTCGGCAGGGGCTTGAGCAGGCGTTTGCGCTGTTCAATCAGATGTCCAGTCAACTCACCGATTCCTACAGCATGCTTGAGGCTCGGGTCACCGAACTCAAGGGTGAGCTTGCCGTCGTCAGCGCTCAGCGCATGCAGGAGTTGGCGGAAAAGGAGCGGTTGGCCAACCGTTTGCAAAACCTCCTCGACCTGTTGCCGGGTGGTGTGATCGTCATCGACGGGCACGGGATCGTGTGCGAGGCCAATCCCGCCGCTGTCGAATTGCTCGGCTTGCCGCTCGAGGGCGAGCTGTGGCGTCATGTCATTACCCGCTGCTTCGCGCCTCGTGAAGATGACGGTCATGAAATCTCTCTTAAAAACGGTCGACGCCTGTCGATCGCCACCCGCTCGCTGGATGCCGAGCCGGGGCAGCTTGTGCTGCTCAACGACCTGACTGAAACCCGTCATTTGCAGGATCAGCTCGCTCGCCACGAACGTCTCTCATCGTTGGGGCGGATGGTTGCCTCCTTGGCCCATCAGATTCGCACGCCGCTTTCCGCTGCGCTGCTTTATGCCAGTCATTTGACTGAGCAAGCGCTGCCGGTCGCCACTCAGCAACGTTTTGCCGGGCGTCTCAAAGAGCGTTTGCATGAGCTGGAGCACCAGGTGCGCGACATGCTGGTTTTCGCTCGCGGCGAGCTGCCTTTGACCGATCGCCTCACGCCCAATGAGCTGATGCAGTCTTTGCAGGCTGCGGCGCTGGCTCATGTGCAGGATCTGCCAATTCGCTGGCAGTGCGACAGTCATGCGGGCGAGTTGCTGTGCAATCGTGACACGCTTGTCGGCGCACTGCTCAACCTGATCGAAAACGCCATTCAGGCCAGTGGCGGTGACGTGCGTCTGAAGGTGCATTGCTACACCCGTGGCAGCAGCCTGCGTCTGTGTGTGAGTGATAACGGCGGCGGCATCGAGCCGGCGGTACTGGCGCGGCTGGGCGAGCCATTTTTCACCACCAAGGTCACCGGCACTGGCCTGGGGCTGACCGTGGTCAAGGCTGTGGCCCGGGCGCATCAAGGAGAATTGCAGCTGCGTTCGCGAGTGGGGCGCGGCACGTGCGCGCAGGTCGTCCTGCCGATGTTTTCCGCTGTACAGGGAGCTGAGTGAAGGTCATGGGCATCAAGGTTCTGCTGGTCGAGGATGACCGTTCATTGCGCGAGGCGCTGGCCGATACGTTGCTGCTGGCGGGGCACGACTATCACGCTGTGGGTTCGGCCGAAGAGGCGTTGAAGGCTGTGGAGTGCGAGGCATTCAGCCTCGTGGTCAGCGACGTCAACATGCCGGGTATGGACGGTCACCAGTTGCTCGGCCTGTTGCGCGCCCGTCAGCCGCAACTGCCGGTGCTGCTGATGACTGCCCACGGCGCGGTCGAGCGAGCGGTGGACGCCATGCGTCAGGGTGCGGCGGACTATCTGGTCAAGCCTTTCGAGCCTAAAGCGCTGCTGGATCTGGTGGTGCGGCACGCCTTGGGCAATCTCGGTGCAGTCGACACGGAGGGGCCGGTAGCGGTCGAGCCGGCCAGTGTTCAGTTGCTGGATCTGGCCGCTCGGGTTGCCCGCAGTGATTCCACCGTGCTGATTTCCGGTGAGTCCGGCACCGGTAAAGAGGTGCTGGCGCGCTACATCCACCAGCAATCCCATCGTGCCGGTCAGCCGTTCATTGCGATCAACTGCGCGGCGATCCCTGACAACATGCTCGAAGCAACCCTGTTTGGCCATGAAAAGGGCTCCTTCACCGGCGCCATCGCGGCGCAGCCCGGCAAATTCGAGCAGGCGGACGGCGGCACCATTCTGCTCGATGAAATTTCTGAAATGCCTCTCGGCCTGCAGGCCAAGCTGCTGCGGGTATTGCAGGAGCGTGAAGTGGAGCGGGTTGGCGCGCGCAAGCCGATCACTCTCGACATTCGTGTCCTTGCCACCACCAACCGTGACCTGGCGGGCGAAGTGGCGGCGGGGCGGTTCCGGGAAGATCTTTACTATCGTCTGTCGGTATTTCCGCTGGCCTGGCGTCCGCTACGCGAACGGACTGCCGATATCCTGCCGCTGGCCGAGCGCCTTCTGACCAAATACGTCAATAAAATGAAGCATGCGATGGCGAGGTTCTCGCCCGAGGCGCAGACGTGCCTGATCGATTACCCATGGCCAGGCAACGTGCGTGAGCTGGATAACGCTATCCAGCGGGCCTTGATTCTCCAGCAGGGAGGCCTGATCCAGCCGCAGGATTTCTGTCTCTCCGGCCCTGCGCTGTTCGCTCCGTTGCCTGCGGCAGTGCCGGTGGCACCGGTCATTCGTGAGGTCGGGATCGAAGCGGATTCGGCAGGTGCCCTGGGCGACGACCTGCGTCGCCGCGAGTTCCAGATGATCATCGACACCCTGCGTACCGAGCGCGGCCGGCGCAAGGAAGCTGCCGAAAAGCTCGGCATCAGCCCGCGTACATTGCGCTACAAACTGGCACAGATGCGTGATGCCGGGATGGACGTCGAAGGTTATCTGTTTGCGACGTGACGGCCGTCGCAAACGTTTGAGAATGCATTTCTCCAAGCGGTGCCCGTGAGCTGGCACCGTTGTTGCTAACACCTGAGTACCCGCCGAGTGAGTGTCAAAAAATTGCGGGCCGCCCAAGAGAGTAGACCATGAGCCAAGGTATTGAATTTAATCGGTTGATGATGGACATGAAGGCCATGCAAATGGACGCCATGTCGAAGCCGAAATCGACTACCGCTGTCCCTGAAGTGGCAGGCAGCAGCTTTTCCGACATGCTCGGTCAGGCCATCAACAAAGTGAACGATACCCAGCAGGCCTCGAGCCAATTGGCCAATGCGTTCGAAATCGGCAAGAGCGGCGTCGATCTGACGGACGTGATGATTGCCTCGCAGAAGGCCAGTGTGTCGTTCCAGGCTCTGACCCAAGTGCGCAACAAGCTGGTTCAGGCGTACCAAGACATCATGCAGATGCCGGTTTAAGGACGAGATTGAGTCATGGCAGAAGCAGTCGCCGATAACGTTCCGGCCAAGGCCACCCCGATAGACGGCAAACCGCCGCTGTTCGGCCTGTCCTTCCTGGAAAACCTCTCCGAGATGACCATGCTGCGTCAGGTAGGCCTGTTGGTCGGGCTGGCCGCGAGCGTGGCGATTGGCTTTGCCGTGGTGCTGTGGTCGCAGCAGCCTGACTACCGGCCTCTGTACGGCAGTCTGGCCGGTATGGACGCCAAGCAGGTCATGGATACCCTGGCCTCCGCCGACATTCCCTACACCGTCGAACCGAATTCCGGCGCCTTGCTGGTCAAGGCCGATGACCTGTCCCGTGCGCGGCTCAAGCTCGCGGCCGCTGGTGTCACTCCCAGCGACGGCAACATCGGTTTCGAAATCCTCGACAAGGAACAGGGTCTGGGCACCAGCCAGTTCATGGAAGCGACTCGCTATCGTCGCGGCCTCGAAGGCGAACTGGCCCGCACCATTTCCAGCCTGAACAACGTCAAGGGCGCCCGCGTTCATCTGGCGATTCCGAAAAGTTCGGTATTCGTGCGTGACGAGCGCAAGCCAAGCGCTTCGGTTCTGGTCGAGTTGTACTCCGGTCGTTCGCTGGAGCCCGGCCAGGTCGTTGCCATCATCAACCTCGTGGCCACGTCCGTACCCGAGTTGAGCAAGTCGCAGATCACTGTCGTCGACCAGAAGGGTAACCTGTTGTCGGATCAGGCGGAAAACGCCGAAATGACCATGGCCGGCAAGCAGTTCGATTACAGCCGCCGCATGGAAAGCATGCTGACCCAGCGTGTGCACAATATTCTGCAACCGGTTCTGGGCAATGATCGCTACAAGGCTGAAGTGTCGGCCGACATCGATTTCAGTGCTGTTGAATCTACCGCCGAGCAGTTCAACCCGGATCAGCCGGCGCTGCGCAGCGAGCAGTCGGTCAATGAGCAGCGCACCGCCAGCAATGGCCCGCAAGGCGTACCGGGTGCCCTGAGCAACCAGCCGCCGTCGCCGGCTTCTGCACCGCAGACCACTGGTGGCGCCCAGGCTTCGACCGGCATGGTCCAGCCAGGCCAGCCGCTGGTTGACGCCAACGGTCAGCAGATCATGGACCCGGCCACCGGCCAGCCGATGCTCGCGCCGTATCCGGCGGACAAGCGTCAACAATCCACCAAGAACTTCGAACTCGACCGTTCCATCAGCCACACCAAGCAGCAGCAGGGTCGCCTGAATCGCCTGTCGGTGTCGGTAGTGGTGGACGATCAGGTCAAGATCAACCCGGCCAACGGTGAAACCACCCGTGCGCCATGGAGCGCCGACGAATTGGCGCGCTTCACCCGTCTGGTGCAGGACGCCGTCGGCTTCGATGCCAGCCGTGGCGACAGCGTCAGCGTGATCAATATGCCGTTCTCCGCCGAGCGCGGCGAAGTGATTGCCGACATTCCGTTCTACTCCCAGCCATGGTTCTGGGACATCGTCAAACAGGTACTGGGTGTGTTGTTCATCCTGGTGCTGGTGTTCGGCGTGCTGCGTCCGGTGCTCAACAACATTACCGGTGGCGGCAAAGGCAAGGAACTGGCCGGCCTGGGCAGTGACGTGGAACTGGGTGGCATGGGCGGTCTGGACGGTGAACTGTCCAATGATCGCGTCAGCCTTGGCGGCCCGACCAGCATTCTGCTGCCGAGCCCGAGCGAAGGCTATGACGCTCAGTTGAACGCAATCAAGAGTCTGGTGGCAGAAGACCCGGGTCGTGTGGCCCAGGTCGTGAAAGAGTGGATTAACGCAGATGAGTGATAACCGAGCCGCCGTCGCCAAACTGTCCCGGGTCGATAAAGCCGCGATCCTGCTACTGTCCCTGGGTTCGACCGATGCTGCACAAGTGCTGCGCCACATGGGCCCGAAAGAGGTTCAGCGGGTCGGTGTGGCCATGGCCCAGATGGGCAACGTCCACCGTGAGCAGGTCGAGCAGGTCATGAGCGAGTTCGTCGACATCGTTGGCGACCAGACCAGCCTGGGCGTCGGCTCCGACGACTACGTGCGCAAAATGCTCACCCAGGCCCTGGGCGAAGACAAGGCCAACGGCCTGATCGACCGCATCCTGCTGGGGGGCAATACCAGTGGCCTCGACAGCCTGAAATGGATGGAACCGCGCGCCGTAGCCGACGTGATCCGTTACGAACACCCGCAGATCCAGGCGATCGTGGTCGCGTACCTCGATCCGGATCAGGCCGGTGAAGTGCTGGGCAACTTCGACCACAAGGTGCGTCTGGACATCATCCTGCGCGTCTCGTCGTTGAACACCGTTCAGCCGGCTGCACTGAAAGAATTGAACCAGATCCTCGAGAAGCAGTTCTCCGGCAACTCGAATGCCTCGCGCACCACACTGGGTGGTATCAAGCGGGCGGCGGACATCATGAACTTCCTCGACAGCTCGATCGAAGGCCAGCTCATGGATTCGATCCGCGAAGTCGACGAAGACCTGTCCGGTCAGATCGAAGACCTCATGTTCGTGTTCAACAACCTGGCCGATGTCGACGACCGCGGTATCCAGGCGCTGCTGCGCGAAGTGTCCTCCGATGTGCTGGTGCTGGCCCTCAAGGGGTCGGACGAAAGCGTCAAGGAGAAGATTTTCAAGAACATGTCCAAGCGTGCTGCCGAACTGCTGCGCGACGACCTCGAGGCCAAGGGCCCGGTGCGCGTCAGCGACGTGGAAACGGCGCAGAAGGAAATCCTCACCATCGCCCGCCGTATGGCCGAAGCCGGAGAAATCGTGCTCGGTGGCAAGGGCGGCGAGGAAATGATCTGACGCCATGCTCAAGAACGACGACGAAGTGACGGACCTGATCCGTGCCCGGGACGTTCGTGGCTTCGATACCTGGGCCTTGCCCAGCTTCGATCCGCCGGCGCCTGAACCCGAGCCTGAACCGGAACCCGAACCGCCGGAGATGGAAGAAGTGCCGCTGGAGGAAGTCCAGCCACTGACCCTCGAAGAACTCGAAAGCATCCGTCAGGAGGCTTACAACGAGGGTTTTGCCATCGGTGAAAAGGAAGGTTTCCACAGCGCTACCCTCAAGGTGCGCCAGGAAGCCGAAGTGGTTCTGACGGCCAAGGTCAACAGCCTCGAGCAATTGATGGCGAACCTGTTCGAGCCCATCGCCGAGCAGGATACCCAGATCGAGAAGTCGCTGGTCGACCTGGTGCAGCACATCGCCCGTCAGGTCATCCAGCGCGAGCTGGCCATCGACTCGACGCAGATCGAGCACGTCATGCGCGACGCCCTCAAGTTGTTGCCGCTGGGCGTGGGCAATGTGAGGCTGTACGTCAATCCGCAGGATTTCGAGCAGGTCAAAGCGCTGCGCGAACGCCATGAGGAAACCTGGCGGATCGTCGAGGATGAATCGCTGTTGCCGGGCGGTTGCCGGGTCGAGACTGATCACAGCCGGATCGACGCCAGCATTGAAACCCGTGTCGGTCAGGTCATGGCCAAGCTGTTCGATCAGTTGCACGAACAGGCACTGCACCCGGCTGAACCGGATCTGAGCCTGGACTTGCCGGAAACACCGAAACCGGCCCCTGTCACTGACGAGCCGCTCGCGGACGCCCCCGATGCGCCTTGAACGCACCAGTTTCGCCAAGCGCCTGAGCACCTACGCCGAGGCCACTGAAATCGCCGGCGCGCCCATTCTTGAGGGGCGCCTGCTGCGCATGGTCGGCCTGACCCTCGAAGCCGAAGGTCTGCGCGCCGCCATGGGCACGCGCTGTATGGTGATCAATGACGACACCTACCATCCTTCTCAGGTTGAAGCCGAAGTCATGGGCTTCTCCGGCAGCAAGGTGTTCCTGATGCCGGTCGGCAGCGTTGCCGGTATTGCGCCGGGTGCCCGTGTGGTACCGCTGGCCGATACCGGTCGTCTGCCGATGGGCATGAGCATGCTCGGTCGCGTGCTGGATGGCGCCGGGCGGGCGCTGGACGGCAAGGGCGGCATGAAAGCCGAAGACTGGGTGCCGATGGATGGCCCGACCATCAACCCGCTCAACCGAGACCCGATCAGCGTTCCGCTGGATGTCGGTATCCGCTGCATCAACGGTTTGTTGACGGTTGGTCGCGGCCAGCGTCTGGGGCTGTTCGCCGGTACCGGTGTCGGTAAATCCGTCCTGCTGGGCATGATGACTCGCTTCACCGAGGCCGACATCATCGTCGTCGGTCTGATCGGTGAGCGGGGACGAGAAGTCAAAGAGTTCATCGAGCACATCCTCGGTGAAGAAGGCCTCAAGCGTTCCGTGGTGGTCGCATCACCGGCGGACGACGCGCCACTGATGCGTCTGCGCGCGGCAATGTACTGCACGCGCATCGCCGAGTATTTCCGCGACAAGGGCAAGAATGTCCTGTTGCTGATGGATTCCCTGACTCGTTTTGCCCAGGCCCAGCGGGAAATCGCCCTGGCCATTGGCGAACCGCCGGCCACCAAGGGTTATCCGCCATCCGTGTTCGCCAAACTGCCGAAACTGGTGGAGCGCGCCGGTAACGCGGAGAAGGGTGGGGGCTCGATCACAGCGTTTTATACCGTACTGTCCGAGGGCGATGACCAGCAGGATCCGATTGCCGACTCGGCGCGGGGCGTGCTCGACGGCCACATCGTGTTGTCCCGGCGTCTGGCCGAAGAAGGTCACTACCCGGCCATCGACATCGAAGCCTCGATCAGCCGGGTGATGCCGGCCGTGGTGCCGCCGGCTCATATGACCCGGGCACAGTTCTTCAAGCAGTTGTGGTCCCGTTATCAGCAGAGTCGCGACCTGATCAGCGTCGGCGCTTATGTTGCCGGTGGGGATCGCGAAACTGACCTTGCCATCAGTCTGCAACCGCAGCTGGTCAGATATCTGCGCCAGGGTCTGAACGAAAGCATCAGCCTGGGCGAAAGCGAGGCGTACCTCGAAACCATCCTCGCCCCTGCGACCGGCGGGTAACCGGCCATGGCCCTGAGCCGCGCCGCGCGTCTGGCACCGGTGGTGGAAATGGCCGAGAAGGCAGAGAAAACCGCCGTGCAGCGCCTCGGGTATTTCCAGGGGCAGGTGAAGGTGGCCGAGAGCAAGCTCGCCGACCTGCATGCCTTTCGTCTGGATTATTCCGAGCAATGGATCGTGCGCGGCAGCACCGGCGTGACCGGGCAGTGGCTGCTCGGGTTTCAGGGCTTTCTGACCCAGCTCGATACGGCGGTCGACCAGCAGCGACAAAGCCTGCAGTGGCACCAGAACAACCTGGACAAGGCCCGTGAGGCCTGGCAACAGGCGTTCGCCCGGGTCGAAGGCTTGCGCAAACTCGTACAACGTTACCGTGACGAAGCTCAACGGGCTGAAGACAAGCGCGAGCAAAAGCTGCTGGATGAACTGTCACAGCGCCTGCCGCGTCGCGACGTTTATTGACGGGCGGATCTCTGACATTTGCCGGCGTTTTCCCGCCTTGCTCATGGCCCCTGCAAGTGCTAAACCTTGTACACGTCCGTCAATGACAAGGAAGCCAGTACATGTCAGTCGTTACAGAAGTCTCTCCCGATGGCCAAAAACTGACGATCTCGATCAAGGGGCGATTCGATTTCGGTCGCCATCAGGAGTTTCGCGAGTCTTACGAGCGGCTCGACAGGAAACCCGATTCCATCGTGGTGGATCTGAAGGACGCCACTTACCTCGACAGCTCGGCCCTGGGCATGCTGCTTCTGTTGCGTGATCACGCTGGTGGCGACGAATCGGACGTGCGCGTGGTCAACAGCAATTCGGATGTGCGCAAGATCCTCGCCATTTCCAATTTCGACAAACTGTTCGACATCAGTTGACGGCCATGCAGCCGCAGGAGCCGCTGACGATCCTGATTGCCGAAGACAGTGCCGCTGACCGGCTGCTGTTGTCGACCATTGTCCGCCGTCAGGGGCATGCCGTTCTGACCGCCGCCAATGGCGCCGAAGCGGTCGAGGTATTTGCCGGCCAGCAGCCGCATCTGGTGCTGATGGACGCCATGATGCCGGTCATGGATGGCTTTGAAGCGGCGCGGCAGATCAAGGTGCTGGCGGGTGAAAACCTGGTACCGATCATCTTCCTCACGTCGCTGACCGAAAGCGAGGCCTTGGCGCGCTGTCTGGAGGCCGGTGGCGACGATTTTCTGGCGAAGCCTTACAACCAGGTGATCCTGTCCGCCAAAATCAAGGCGATGGACCGCTTGCGGCGTCTGCAGGCCACGGTTTTGCAGCAGCGTGACCTGATCGCTCGGCATCACGATTACCTGCTCAACGAGCAGCGGGTTGCCAAGGCCGTGTTCGACAAGGTCGCGCATTCCGGTTGCCTCAGTGCGCCAAACATTCGTTACCTGCAATCGCCGTACGCGTTGTTCAACGGCGATCTGTTGCTGGCGGCCTATACGCCTGCGGGCGACATGCACGTGTTGCTCGGGGATTTCACCGGCCACGGCCTGCCGGCGGCCGTGGGCGCCATGCCGCTGGCGGAAGTGTTCTATGGCATGACGGCCAAGGGTTATGGCCTGGCCGAGACCCTGCGGGAGATGAACGCCAAGCTCAAGCGTATTCTGCCGGTGGACATGTTCTGTTGTGCCACGCTGCTGTGCCTGAGCTTTCAGCGCCGCAGCGTGGAAATCTGGAACGGCGGCATGCCTGATGGTTATCTGCATCGCATCGCCACGGGGGAGCGGGTGCCGCTGGCGGCGCGGCATCTGCCGCTGGGAGTGCTGACTCCTCAGGCATTCGATGATCGCACCGAGGTCTTCTCGATGGCAGTGGGTGACCGCGTTTTTCTGCTGTCCGATGGTGTGATCGATACGTGCGATGCCAACGATCAGCTGTTTGGCGTCGAGCGCCTGCAGCGGGTGTTTGCCGACAATCGCCAGCCGGACCGCCTGTTCGCCGAAATCGAGCAGGCCTTGCAGGATTTTCGCGGCGAAGCCCGGGACGATGTGAGCATGCTCGAAGTCAGTCTGCTGGACGTGGCGCAAGTCAATCCACCGGCTCCGGTGTATTCCGACAGCGGTCAGTCCTGCCCGCTGGACTGGTCGGTGAGTTTCGAATTTCGCGGTGCCACGCTCAAACGCTTCAATCCGTTGCCGTATCTGTTGCAATTGCTGCTGGAGGTACACGGCCTGCGCAGCCAGAGCGGAGCGTTGTACAGCGTGCTGGCCGAGCTTTACTCCAATGCGCTGGAGCACGGCGTGCTCGGGCTGGATTCCAGCCTCAAGCGCGATGCCGCGGGGTTCGCGCGGTATTATGAACAGCGCAACAGGCGTCTGGATGCCTTGCAGGATGGTTATGTGCGCGTGCATCTGCAGGTCCGGCCGGAGGGCGAGGGTGGTTGTCTGGTCGTGCGGGTCGAAGACAGCGGCAAGGGGTTTGACGTGGCGCGGGTGATGGCGCGGCCGTTGGACGATGTCCGTCTGTCGGGGCGTGGTGTCAGTCTTGTCCGGCAATTGGGCAGAAACCCGAGCTGGTCCGACGACGGCCGCAGTGCTCGCGTGGAGTTTTTCTGGGAGGCTCTGGCATAATCCACGGATTCTTGATCAAGGAGTGAACAAGTGACTGATGTCTGTGTTGATCGCGACGTGCTGAGCGCGTTGCAAGAAGTCATGGAGAATGGCTATCCGGAATTGCTGGATACCTTCCTGGCCGATTCCGAGGCCCGCCTGCGCGAATTGCAGAAAACAGCAGATGCCGATGCGTTGTCGTCGGTGGCCCATAGTTTCAAGGGCAGCAGCAGCAACATGGGCGCGACTCGTCTGGCCGCGCTTTGTCAGGAACTGGAGCAGCACGCCAGAGACAAGAGCCCCTCCGAAATCCTCAAGCTGGTGGCTGAAATCCACGACGAATTCGCGGATGTGCGCCCCGTCTATGAAGCCGAGCGACAGCGCTCACCTGCCCATTGAGTCGTCCGTCCGGCGCTTTTGTCAGGTTCCGGACAAAACTGGCCCGGCACTTGCAGTCATCTCGTTCATCTGTACCTACGATCCCAGTGCAGCGGAGACCGTGCCATGCCTGCAACCCCTAACATTCTTCTTCAGGCCGCCGCCCAGGCCAAGGCGCAAACCGCCTCCGCCAAATCGTCTGCGGTGGCCGCAGGGCCCGGGGACAAGGCTTCCAGCTTCGCTCAGGTGTTCGCCGATCAAGGGCAGAACAAGCCTGCCGTGACGATCGACAACTCGCCCAAACCCGCACGTGACAAGGATGTTGGCAGCGTCGGCAACAAGGATGCCGGCAAGGATCAGTCTGCCGCCCCCGCGCCGACGGTTGCCGATAGCGGCAAAGCCTTGCCCGCCGACAACACGTCGTCGACGCCTGCGGATGACAAGGTCGCCGGCAGCGACGATACCTCGGACACCCCGGCCGCTCCGGTGGCTGATACCACCCCTGTGGTGGATCCGACGCTTGATCCGGCGCTGATGCAGGTCGTGCAACCGGTGGTCACGCCGCCGGTGGTGGCGGCCCCCGTGGTCGAGGCTCCGGTGAAGCCCGAGACCCCGGCTCCGGCGGTTGCGGCATTGCCGGCTGCGGCCACCGCTCCGGCTCCAGCCATTGACAGTGATTTCGATCCCGAGGCCGATCCGCTCGATGCGCTGCCGGTGCTGCGCATGGCGATGGAGCAGAGTGGTCACATTTCCGCTTCCAGCCAGTCGCAACCCAAGGCGGCGTCTGCCCAGGTCCAGGCCGATGGCGACCTGACTTCGGCGCAGACGTTTGCTGCCGGCATGGCCAGCATGCTGGATGTGCAGGCTGACAAGGACAGCACCAGCCAGGGCGGTGAAAAGGCCTTCAGTGGCCTGATCGATGAGGGTCTGAAAGACTTGAAGTCCGCCACCAGCGATACCCGCGTGGATGATTTCGCCAACCGTCTGGCGGCACTGACTCAGGCGGCCACTCCGAAAACCGCCAACGCCGTACCGGTGAACCAGCCGATCGCCATGCATCAGAACGGCTGGACCGAGGAAGTGGTCAACCGCGTCATGTACCTGTCGAGCAACAACCTGAAGGCTGCGGATATCCAGTTGCAGCCGGCCGAGCTGGGACGTCTTGATATTCGTGTGAACATGGTGCCGGACCAGCAGACCCAGGTGACGTTCATGAGCGCTCACCCGAGCGTGCGCGAAGCGCTCGACGGTCAGATGCATCGCCTGCGTGACATGTTCACCCAGCAGGGCATGGGCCAGGTCGATGTCAATGTTTCCGACCAGAACCGTGGCTGGCAGGGCCAGGGCCAGGGCCAGGAACAGGCGCAGCAGCAGACGGGGCGCACCAGTGCCGCTGGTGGTCGCCTGGACTCCTCGGAAGAAGAGTTGACGTCTGCGGCCGTGGCTGAAGCCGCGGCTCAAACCACCCAGGTGATCGGCTCCAGCGCCGTCGACTACTACGCCTGATACAACGCAACATCCCCTGTGGGAGCGAGCCTGCTCGCGAATGCGATTTAACATTCAACATTAATGTCGACTGTTATGACTCATTCGCGAGCAGGTTCGCTCCCACATTGGTTTGGGGCTCTCCCATACGCTCCGACACTTCTGGCATAACACTTGCTCTTGCCTTGCCGTGCGACTGTGAAAACCCGATTAGTGACGGATTATTGGCATGGCGAAGAGCGAAGCAGCAGCAGTAAAAGACCCCGCAACCAAAGGCAAACTCAAGATGATCATTGCGATCGTGCTGGGGTTGCTGCTGGCCATCGGCGCGTCTGTGGGGGCGACCTGGTTCTTTATGCACAGCGCCCAGAGCAAGCCTGCGGCTGCCGTGGAAACCGCTCCGGTCGGCAAGCAGCCGGCGATTTTCGAGCCGATGGCACCGGCCTTCGTGGCCAATTACAACCAGAACGGTCGTCAGCGCTACATGCAAGTGAGCATCACCATGCTGGCGCGCAACCAGGCCGATCTGGACGCGCTCAAAGTGCACATGCCGGTGATCCGCAACAACCTGGTGATGCTCTTCTCCGGTCAGGACTTCGCCACGCTGGCAACCCCGGTCGGCCAGGAGATGCTGCGCCAGAAAGCCACGGCCAGCGTCCAGGAAGTGGCGCAGAAAGAGCTGGGCAAAGTGGTGATCGAACAGTTGCTTTTCACTAATTTCGTATTGCAGTAGGAACACGACATGGCCGTGCAGGATCTGCTGTCCCAGGATGAAATCGACGCGCTGTTGCATGGTGTCGACGATGGTCTGGTACAGACCGATAACGCTGCCGAACCCGGCAGTGTCAAAAGCTACGACCTGACCAGCCAGGATCGCATCGTCCGTGGACGCATGCCGACTCTGGAGATGATCAACGAGCGTTTTGCCCGTTATACCCGCATCAGCATGTTCAACATGCTGCGCCGCTCGGCGGACGTTGCCGTCGGTGGCGTGCAGGTGATGAAGTTCGGCGAATACGTGCACTCGCTGTACGTGCCGACCAGTCTGAACCTGGTCAAGATCAAACCCCTGCGCGGCACCGCGCTGTTCATCCTGGACGCCAAGCTGGTGTTCAAACTGGTGGACAACTTCTTCGGCGGCGACGGCCGTCACGCCAAGATCGAAGGGCGTGAATTCACCCCGACCGAACTGCGTGTGGTACGCATGGTGCTGGAGCAGGCGTTCGTCGATCTGAAAGAAGCCTGGCAGGCGATCATGGAAGTCAACTTCGAGTACATCAACTCGGAAGTGAACCCTGCCATGGCCAACATCGTCGGCCCGAGCGAAGCGATCGTGGTTTCCACGTTCCACATCGAACTCGATGGCGGTGGCGGCGACCTGCACGTGACCATGCCGTACTCGATGATCGAGCCGGTGCGTGAAATGCTCGACGCCGGTTTCCAGTCGGACCTCGACGACCAGGACGAGCGCTGGGTCAACGCCCTGCGCCAGGACGTGCTGGATGTCGACGTGCCGATCGGCGCCACCGTGGCTCGCCGCCAGTTGAAACTGCGCGACATCCTGCACATGCAGCCGGGTGACGTGATCCCGGTCGAAATGCCGGAAGACATGATCATGCGCGCCAACGGCGTGCCGGCCTTCAAGGTCAAGATGGGCTCGCACAAAGGCAACCTCGCGTTGCAGGTCATCGAGCCGATCGAGCGCCGCTGAAGCGGCGCCACACCCCTTACGCCTTTAACTGAATTGTTGCCCGCCGAGGACAAATGATGAACGACGAAATGAACGCCCAGGACGATCAGGCACTGGCCGATGAGTGGGCTGCCGCCCTGGAAGAAACCGGTGAAGCCGGGCAGGCCGACATCGACGCGCTGCTCGCCGCCGACGCTGGCGTTTCGAGCTCCAACCGTCTGCCGATGGAAGAGTTCGGCAGTGTGCCGAAGAGCAACGAACCCGTGAGTCTGGACGGTCCGAATCTGGACGTGATCCTCGACATCCCGGTGTCGATCTCGATGGAAGTGGGCAGCACCGACATCAACATTCGTAACCTGTTGCAACTGAACCAGGGTTCGGTGATCGAGCTCGATCGTCTGGCCGGTGAGCCGCTGGATGTGCTGGTCAACGGCACCCTCATCGCTCACGGTGAAGTGGTGGTGGTCAACGAGAAGTTCGGCATCCGCCTGACCGACGTGATCAGCCCAAGCGAACGCATCAAGAAGCTGCGCTGAGTGAAAAAGGTTCTGTGCTCCTTGCTGGCCGCCGTGCTGGCGCTGCCATTGATGGTCATGGCCGCTGAACCTGCGGCGACAGCTGCGGTCGCTCCGGCTGCTCCGGCGGTAGCCCCGGCAGTCAACAGCGGCGTCGCCGGGCAATTGACGCAGTTGGTGTTCGGTCTGTTGCTGGTGGTGGGGCTGATCTTCTTCCTCGCCTGGCTGCTGCGTCGGGTGCAGAACGCGGGGCCGGCGGGCAAGGGGCAGGTGATCGAGCTGATCGGTTCCCGTGCGCTCGGTCCCCGTGACCGTCTGCTGCTGGTTCAGGTCGGCAACGAGCAGATCCTGCTGGGGCTAAGCCCGGGCACCATCACCGCGCTGCATGTGCTCAAGGAGCCGGTAGACGTCCCGGCTACATCCGAGAAAGCGACTCCGGAGTTTGCCCAGCATCTGTTGAAGATCCTGGGCAAGGATCAGAAGGATACGAAGTAATGGGCGCGTTGCGCATCGTCTTGACCCTGGCCTTGATGTTGGCCGCGCCACTGGCGTTCGCCGCCGATCCGTTGTCGATCCCGGCGGTCACTCTGGGCACCAACGCCAACGGTGCGCAGGAGTATTCGGTCAGCCTGCAGATCCTGCTGATCATGACGGCGCTGAGTTTCATCCCGGCCGCCGTCATTCTGATGACCAGCTTCACCCGGATCATCATCGTGTTCTCGATCCTGCGTCAGGCCCTCGGCCTGCAGCAGACACCGTCGAACCAGATCCTCACCGGCATGGCGCTGTTCCTGACCCTGTTCATCATGGCGCCGGTATTCGACCGGGTGAACAACGACGCCCTGCAGCCGTATCTGGCAGAGAAACTTACCGCGCAGCAAGCGGTGGAAAAGGCTCAGGTGCCGATCAAGGACTTCATGCTCGCGCAGACCCGCTCCAGCGATCTTGAGTTGTTCATGCGTCTGTCCAAGCGCACCGATATCGCGACACCGGATCAGGCGCCACTGACCATTCTGGTGCCGGCCTTCGTCACGTCCGAGCTGAAAACCGCGTTCCAGATCGGCTTCATGATCTTCATCCCGTTCCTGATCATCGACCTGGTCGTGGCCAGTGTGCTGATGGCGATGGGTATGATGATGCTCTCGCCGCTGATCATTTCCCTGCCGTTCAAGATCATGCTGTTCGTGCTGGTTGATGGATGGGCGTTGATCATCGGCACCCTGGCCAGCAGTTTCGGAGGTGTTTCGCCATGACCCCAGAAGTAGCGGTCGACATCTTTCGCGAGGCCTTGTGGCTGACCACGATGATGGTCGCGATCCTGGTGGTCCCGAGTCTTCTGGTGGGCCTGCTCGTATCGATGTTCCAGGCGGCGACGCAGATCAACGAACAGACCCTGAGCTTTCTGCCGCGTCTGCTGGTGATGCTGGTGACCCTGATCGTCGGCGGTCCGTGGATCATCCAGACCTTCATGGAATACATCATCCAGCTGTACAAAAACATTCCGCTGGTCATCGGCTAGGCCATGCAGTCGCTGCTTCAGTTGACCGACGCCCAGATCAGCACCTGGGTGGCGACGTTCATGCTGCCGCTGTTTCGCATCGGCTCCATGCTGATGGTGATGCCGGTTTTCGGCACCACGCTGGTCCCCAAACGCATCCGTCTGTACCTCGCCCTGGCGATCACCGTGGTGATTTCGCCTAACCTGCCGCCCATGCCAGCGGTCAGTCCTCTCGACCTCAGCGGACTGCTGATGATTGCCGAGCAGATTCTGGTCGGGGCGGTGCTCGGGTTCTCCCTGCAACTGTTCTTCCAGGCCTTCGTGATCGCGGGGCAGATCGTCGCGATTCAAATGGGCATGGGTTTCGCCTCGATGATCGACCCCACCAACGGCGTGTCGGTGGCGGTGATCGGGCAGTTCTTCACCATGCTGGTAACGCTGCTGTTCCTCGGCATGAACGGGCATCTGGTGGTGTTCGAAGTACTCACCGAGAGCTTTACCACGCTGCCGGTCGGTGCCGGTCTGATGACGGCGCACTACTGGGAGCTGGCCGGCAAGCTCGGCTGGGTGCTCGGCGCGGCATTGATGCTGGTGCTGCCGGCGGTCACCGCGCTGCTGGTGGTCAACATTGCGTTCGGTGTGATGACGCGCGCGGCGCCGCAACTGAACATCTTCTCCATCGGTTTCCCGCTGACCCTCGTGCTCGGCCTGTTCATTGTCTGGGTCGGTCTGGCGGACATTCTCAACCAGTATCAGCCGCTGGCCGTCGAGGCCCTGCAGTTGTTACGCGAACTGGCACAGGCGCGCTGAGTCATGGCAGAGAGCGAGAGCGGTCAGGACAAGACAGAAGACCCCACGGAGAAGCGCAAGAAGGACTCCCGGGAAAAAGGTGAGATTGCGCGCTCAAAGGAACTCAACACGCTGGCGATCATGCTGGCCGGCTCCGGAGCGCTGCTGATTTTTGGCGGCATGCTGGCGCAGGACCTGATGGAGCTGATGCGCGTGAATTTCACGCTGTCGCGGGAAGTCGTCATGGATCAGGGCGCCATGGGCCGGTTCCTGATGAGCTCCGGGCTGTCGGCGCTGCTGGCGATCCAGCCGATCATGATCACGTTGCTGCTGGCTGCGTTTCTGGGGCCGATCGCCCTCGGCGGCTGGTTGTTCGCGGCGGGTTCTCTGGCGCCCAAGTTCAGCCGGATGAACCCGTTGTCCGGTCTCAAGCGCATGTTCTCCGCGAAGTCGGTGATCGAGTTGCTCAAGGCATTGGCCAAATTCCTGATCATTCTGGCCGTGGCGCTGGTGGTGTTGTCCGGGGATGTCGACGACCTGTTGCGCATCGCCCATGAGCCGATGGACCGGGCCATCATTCACAGCCTGCAGGTGGTGGGCTGGAGCACCCTGTGGATGGCGTGCGGGTTGATCATCATCGCGGCCGTCGATGTTCCTGTGCAGATCTGGGAAAGCATCAAGAAGCTCAAGATGACCAAGCAGGAAGTGCGCGACGAGCACAAGGACCAGGAAGGCCGGCCGGAGGTCAAGCAGCGGATCCGTCAGGTGCAGCGCGAGATGTCGCAACGGCGGATGATGGCGGCGATCCCCGAGGCCGACGTGGTCATCACCAACCCGACCCACTACGCCGTGGCGCTCAAGTACGATTCGGAGAAAGGCGGGGCGCCGGTGCTGCTGGCCAAGGGGACCGACTTCCTGGCGCTGAAGATCCGCGAGATCGCCACCGCCAACGAAGTCATGCTCCTGGAGTCGCCGGCCCTGGCGCGTTCGATCTACTACTCCACCGAGCTGGAAGAAGAGATTCCCGGCGGCCTGTACCTGGCGGTCGCTCAGGTACTGGCTTACGTCTACCAGATCCGCCAGCACCGCGCGGGCAAGGGCAAGTTCCCGGAACCGCTCAAGGACGACCTGCCGATCCCGCCGGATCTGCGGCGCGATTCCTGACTCGGCAGCTCGTCTGAAAAACATCCATACCTGACAGTTCTGACAGTAGACGGCGATGGGCTATCGGCGCATTCATGGCGGCGGGAATGTTCCCTTTGGAGGTCTCGTCGTTAGCGCTCTCGGGCATGTGTCTGAAGCGTTCGAGATGCTCAGGACTGGTCAGGGGTGGTCATCATGGTAGAGCGTCTGTATAGAAAACTTTCGGGTATGAATCTCGAGTTTGTCTCGGGGCGATTGGAAGAGAATTCTTCTGAAAAGGCTATTGGCTATGTCGTAGTTTTTAGAATGAATCTTGATTTCCTGAATTTCAAAGTCATGGCCGATCAGTTCATACCCGGCTATCTGAATCATCCGGTAAACGCCATCCGCCCAGAACTGGACGGTACGGCCTACCACTATGCCTACAATTATTTCTTTGATTCGGCGGGGAAAATCACCAACAACCCGACATTGTTCAAAGTCTTCGCGCATCCAGAGTTCTACATGGATCAATGGTCTAGTGGAGGCTTGGAAAAACGTTACGCCAAGCCGCATTTCGAGGTCGTCGATGGACAACTGCAGATTACCGCGCGTACAGACTTTCGTTGGGGGGACGGTCGCGAGATCCGCATTGCTGATTTGCCGCTGATTTATTTCCAGTGGGCACTCAACCTGTTGGAGAGTGATGTTGAATTCCCCGAGTTCAAATCGCCGGAAACCAAAGTGGTATTGGGCTATGCCCACGAAGACTCGGTAGAGGTCGAGGGTGTGCAATTGTTACGTGGGACGTTGTACATGATCGGTGCGCAACTCGAGTTCGGCGAGATTCCGCCACAAAGGATACTCACAGCGCAGTGATGAGGGGCCGACTCGATAGGGAAATGAATAAAGCCGCCGCCGATTGAATTCGGTGGCGGTTTTTTTGCGAGCGGGCCCGCGAAAGCGTCAACCACCACGACGCATTTCTCAAGCCTTTACACAGAGGTCTGCGACGGCGTCAGTTCCAGATTATTCAGCACCCGATTCGCTGCCAGTTCCCCGAGCATGATCAGTTGCCCGATGCCCATCAATGTCCTGCGCTGCGAGGCGGGCATGAGGTGGGCGAAGTCATTGGCGATGGCTCTGGCGGAAGCGAGGGTTTCGCAGAGTTCGACCAGCAGCTCTTCGTTTTTGAAGTCTGCGGTGACGGCATACATTCTGCGGGTCTTGCGCGGTGGTGGCGTAGAGCCGGGTGGGCAGAAATAGTGATCGAGGGCGCGGTCGGCGGCTTCGTGAAGCTTTCTGGAGTCGAGGGATTCGTAGGGCGAGGCGGGGTCGGTTTCGGGTGGATTGGGTGTGGGTTTGATCATGGTGAAGCTCCTTTGGGGTGGAGCCGCCAGATTTAGTCGCTAAACAGGAAGGTGGCGGCTGTACGCAGGTTAGCGAACCGGTCAAAGGCACCCGGCAGACCACAAGGGTCTCCCGCATACAGCCACCATAACGAAATTGCAGACATACAGATCCGCAACGAAGCTTGGAACGCTGGTGCACCTTTAAATTGAGCCGAGTCGCTAAACCCGATCGCTGATTCGTCAGCGACCGATCCACAATAGAATCCGCCCCCAAGGCGCACAAGCCGGCGGATTCTGGCGTAGCGGTAGGCAATGGCGCAAGGATTCGTAGCCTCCGAGGCGTGTCTGAAGGTGTCTTTTAAACACCCGAGTTTAAAAGGCACTTTTTGCTGACTTCTTGCGAAAACGGCATCCGGTCAGCAGAAAAAATGACGCCCAAACCCCTCTGTTTCAATCATCGACAAAAGTTGGAAGGCTTCTTGCAGTAGCCGCCGTGCGCCCGCTCGGGGCGTCAAAAGTTTGCTTTAAAGGAACGGGGAAAACCGGTGGATCGCTCTCAGTTAATCAACAGTGCTCGCTCGAACATTGCCGAACTCAGTCGAGGCAATCTGGGTGTGCCGCTGTTGCTGCTGGTCATGCTGGCGATGATGATGCTGCCGGTGCCGCCGTTCCTGCTCGACGTGTTCTTCACCTTCAACATTGCCCTGTCGATCGTCGTGCTGCTGGTCTGCGTGTACGCCTTGCGGCCGCTGGATTTTGCGGTGTTCCCGACGATCCTGCTGGTGGCGACCTTGCTGCGGCTGGCGCTGAACGTGGCGTCGACCCGGGTGGTGATGCTCCACGGTCAGGACGGCCACGCCGCTGCCGGTAAGGTGATTCAGGCCTTCGGCGAGGTGGTGATCGGCGGTAACTACGTGGTCGGTATCGTGGTCTTCGCGATCTTGATGATCATCAACTTCGTCGTGGTGACCAAGGGTGCCGGGCGGATTTCCGAGGTGAGCGCGCGTTTCACCCTCGATGCGATGCCCGGCAAACAAATGGCCATCGACGCCGACCTCAACGCCGGCCTGATCGACCAGGCCCAGGCCAAGGCCCGTCGTCAGGAAGTGGCCCAGGAAGCAGAGTTCTACGGTTCGATGGACGGTGCCAGCAAGTTCGTCCGTGGTGACGCCATCGCCGGCCTGCTGATTCTGTTCATCAACCTCATCGGCGGTATGGCGGTCGGCATCTTCCAGCACAGCATGACCTTCGCCGACGCGGGCAAGGTTTACGCCTTGCTGACCATCGGTGACGGTTTAGTGGCGCAATTGCCATCACTGTTGTTATCTACAGCTGCAGCGATCATGGTGACCCGTGCCTCCGGTTCGGAAGACATGGGCAAACAGATCAATCGCCAGATGTTCGCCTCGCCGAAGGCCCTCGCGGTCGCCGCCGGCCTGATGGCAATCATGGGGCTGGTGCCGGGCATGCCGCATGTCTCGTTCCTGACCATGGCCGCCCTGGCCGCCGGTGGTGCTTACCTGTTCTGGAGAAAGCAGAACATGGCCAAGGTGCAGGCGCTGGAAGAGGTCAAGCGTCAGCAGGAGCTGCTGCCGTCGCCGGCCCGCGCCATGGAAACCAAGGAACTGGGCTGGGATGACGTGACGCCAATCGACATGATCGGCCTGGAAGTCGGCTATCGCCTGATTCCGCTGGTGGACCGCAACCAGGGCGGCCAGTTGCTGGCGCGGATCAAGGGCGTGCGCAAGAAGCTCTCCCAGGATCTGGGCTTCCTGATGCCGACCGTACACATTCGCGACAACCTCGATCTAGCACCGAGCGCCTATCGCCTGACCCTGATGGGCGTGATTCTGGCCGAGGCCGAGATCTACCCGGATCGCGAACTGGCGATCAACCCGGGGCAGGTCTACGGCACGCTCAACGGCATCACCGCCAAAGATCCGGCTTTCGGCCTGGAGGCGGTGTGGATCGAAGTCAGCCAGCGCGCCCAGGCGCAATCGCTCGGTTACACCGTGGTGGACGCCAGTACCGTAGTCGCCACCCACTTGAACCAGATTCTGTACAAGCACTCCAGCGAGCTGATTGGCCACGAGGAAGTGCAGCAACTCATGCAATTGCTGGCCAAGAGTTCGCCGAAACTGGCAGAGGAGTTGGTGCCGGGTGTGGTCACGTTGTCGCAGCTGTTGAAAGTGTTGCAGGCGCTGCTGGCCGAACACGTGCCCGTGCGCGACATCCGCAGCATTGCCGAAGCCATCGCCAACAATGCCGCCAAGAGTCAAGATACCGCCGCTTTGGTGGCCGCTGTGCGGGTTGGCGTATCCCGTGCCATCGTCCAAAGCATTGTAGGGACTGAGTCCGAGCTGCCAGTCATCACACTGGAGCCAAGGTTGGAACAAATATTGCTCAATAGTCTGCAGAAGGCAGGACAAGGCTCGGAAGAGGGCGTTCTGCTGGAGCCAAGCATGGCCGAGAAGCTGCAACGTTCGCTCATCGAAGCGGCGCAGCGTCAGGAAATGCAAGGTCAGCCGGTGATCCTGTTGGTAGCAGGCCCGGTTCGCGCGATGCTCTCGCGCTTTGGTCGCCTGGCAGTTCCCGGACTGCATGTGCTGGCCTACCAGGAAATTCCGGACAACAAGCAAGTGACCATCGTTGCGACAGTAGGGCCCAACGGCTGAGGTAGTGGTTTATGCAAGTTAAGCGTTTTTTCGCCGCCGATATGCGTCAGGCCATGAAGCTGGTTCGTGATGAGCTGGGCGCTGATGCCGCCATCATTGGCAACCGCCGCATTGCCGGCGGCGTCGAGCTGACGGCGGCGCTGGATTACAAACTGTCGGCGCTGGCGCCTCGGGTTCCGAACATGGAACTCGAAGACGAGCTGCGCAAGACTCAGTCGCGCATCGTCACTGCCCAGGCCGAGCTGAGCATGCGTGGTGAAGCCGACGGCAGCACCAATCGCCAGTTGTTCTCCGGTCTGCCATTGACCGCCGGCCTGCCGCTGACGGCTGCCGAGCCTCTGACAGAACCGACTTACGCCGCACCGGCCCGTCCAGCCCCGGCACCTGCGCCGGCTGCCGCTGGCGTCGATCCGCGTGCGCTGGATTCGATGCGTTTCGAACTCAACAGCCTGCGCGAGCTGATGGAAGTGCAACTCGGCACCCTGGCCTGGAATCAGCTGCAAGGCAGCCGTCCGGCCCAGGCCAATCTGTATCGTCGTCTGCAGCGCATCGGTCTGTCCGGCCCGTTGTCCCGCGACCTGCTGGCGCTGACCAGCGATATCGAAGAACCGCGTCAGGCTTGGCGCATGCTGCTCGCGCACCTGGCGCGTATGATCGTCACGCCGGAAGTCGAGCCGCTGGAAGAGGGCGGAATCATTGCCATGGTCGGCCCGGCCGGCATGGGCAAGACCACCACACTGGCCAAGCTGGCGGCGCGTTACGTGCTCAAGTACGGCGCGCAGAACATCGCGCTGGTGAGCATGGACAGTTTCCGCATCGGCGCTCAGGAGCAGTTGAAAACCCTGGGCCGGATCCTCAATGTGTCGGTGACCCACGTCGACCCGGGCCAGTCCCTGGTGCAGGCGCTGGATCCACTGCTGCGCAAACGCGTGGTGCTGATCGACACCGCCGGCCTGCAGGCCAGCGATCCGGCGTTGCGCATGCAGCTGGAAAGCCTGGCCGGTCGTGGCATTCGTTCAAAAAATTATCTGGTGCTGGCAACCACCAGCCAGAAACAGGTTCTAACCGCCGCTTATCACAGTTACAAGCGTTGCGGGCTCGCCGGGTGCATCCTGACTAAACTGGATGAAACGGCCAGCCTTGGCGAAGTGCTGAGTCTGGCAATCAGTCATGAACTGCCGGTCGCCTATCTGACCGACGGCCCGCGGATTCCGGATGACCTGCATCTGCCGCGCCGCCATCAACTGGTCAGCCGCGCCGTCAGCGTGCAAATGCAGGAAGAACCCAGCGAAGAAGCCATGGCTGACATGTTCGCTGATATCTACCACAGTCCGACCAAGCAGGTTGGCTGAGGTAATGAACAGTTTTTGTACCTACATAGATGGTCTGCCATGCATTGTTCCGGTTGTGAACGCGCAGCCAGTAATGTGGCCTCCGTCCATGCAAGACAAGGTAAAGAAATAACATGGGCAGCATGCATCCCGTACAGGTGATCGCGGTGACCGGCGGCAAGGGTGGCGTCGGCAAGACTAACGTGTCAGTGAACTTGTCCCTGGCGCTGGCAGAACTTGGCCGTCGGGTCATGCTGCTGGACGCCGACCTGGGTCTGGCGAACGTCGACGTTCTGCTGGGCCTCACGCCCAAACGTACCCTGGCCGATGTGATCGAGGGTCGCTGCGAGCTGCGCGACGTGCTCTTGCAGGGGCCCGGTGGCATCCGCATCGTGCCGGCCGCTTCCGGCACGCAAAGCATGGTTCACCTGAGCCCGGCCCAGCATGCCGGTCTGATCCAGGCATTCAGTGACATCGGCGACAATCTCGACGTACTCGTGATCGACACCGCTGCGGGTATTGGTGACTCGGTAGTCAGTTTCGTTCGCGCTGCGCAAGAAGTGTTGCTGGTGGTCTGCGACGAGCCGACTTCGATCACCGACGCCTACGCGCTGATCAAGCTGCTCAACCGCGATTACGGCATGAACCGCTTCCGCGTCCTGGCCAACATGGCCCAGAGCCCGCAGGAAGGTCGCAATCTGTTCGCCAAGTTGACCAAGGTCACGGATCGCTTTCTTGACGTGGCCTTACAATACGTCGGTGCGGTGCCTTACGACGAAAGCGTGCGCAAGGCGGTGCAGAAGCAGCGTGCGGTCTATGAAGCCTTCCCGCGTTCCAAGTGCGCACTGGCGTTCAAGGCAATCGCGCAAAAGGTCGATACCTGGCCGCTGCCCGCCAACCCGCGCGGCCATCTCGAATTTTTCGTCGAGCGCCTCGTGCAGCAAACGGCAGGACCTGTGCTATGACCGCCAGCGGTATGAATCTTTACAAGAAGTCGGCACGTGACGCGCAGTACGAACTGATCGAGCGTTACGCGCCATTGGTCAAGCGCATCGCCTATCACTTGCTGGCGCGCTTGCCGGCCAGTGTGCAGGTCGAGGACCTGATCCAGGCCGGGATGATCGGTCTGCTCGAAGTCTCGACCAAATACGACGCCAGCAAAGGCGCGAGTTTCGAAACGTACGCGGGCATTCGTATCCGCGGCGCGATGCTCGATGAAGTGCGCAAGGGGGACTGGGCACCTCGCTCGGTTCACCGCAATACCCGCATGGTCAGCGACGCGATCCGCTCGATTGAGGCTAAAACCGGCCGTGACGCTAAAGATCACGAGGTTGCGGCCGAACTCCAATTGAGTCTCGACGATTACTACGGGATTTTGAATGACACCCTGGGCAGCCGACTGTTCAGTTTCGACGACCTGTTGCAGGACGGCGAACATGAAGGGCTGCACGAGGATGGCGCCAGTGCTCATCTTGAGCCGTCGCGCGACCTGGAAGACGAGCGCTTCCAGGCGGCGCTGGCGGACGCGATTGCCAATTTGCCGGAGCGTGAGCGACTGGTGTTGGCGCTGTACTACGACGAAGAACTGAACCTCAAGGAAATCGGTGAAGTCCTTGGCGTCAGCGAATCGCGGGTCAGCCAGTTACACAGCCAGTGCGCGGCCCGTTTGCGGGGGCGTTTGGGGGAGTGGCGAGCGCGCTGAAGGCGGTGTGGGGACACTGCGAACGAGGCTGGTGCGGTGGTGAGCGGCACCGGTCTTGCTCTGTTGTGCTCCAGACAGTCATCGAGTGCTTTGCCGGATTGATTGAAATGGCGCGTCCAGGTGCTGGGCGCGTTTAAGACTGCTTGGAGGTCGAATTGAACAAAGACATGAAAATCCTCATCGTTGATGACTTCTCAACGATGCGGCGGATCATCAAGAACCTGTTGCGTGACCTCGGGTTCACCAACACCGTTGAAGCCGACGATGGCACCACCGCCATTCCGGTGCTCAACAGCGGCAGCATCGACTTTCTGGTGACCGACTGGAACATGCCCGGCATGACCGGTATCGACCTGCTGCGCCACGTGCGCGCCGATGAAAAGCTCAAGCACCTGCCCGTGCTGATGGTGACCGCTGAAGCCAAGCGCGAGCAGATCATTGAAGCCGCCCAGGCCGGCGTCAACGGCTACGTGGTCAAACCTTTCACGGCTCAGGCGCTGAAAGAAAAAATCGAGAAGATTTTCGAACGCATCGGCTGATGACGCGCGGGGGAGCTATGGAGCATAAAGAATCTTCACAGGGCGACTTCGAGTCGACGCTGAAAAAACACGCGGTCGAACTGGTCGAAAGCCTTGAAAAAGGCCGGTTCGGCGACGCTGTGCAACTGATCCATGAGCTCAATCAGACCCGTGACCGAGGCCTGTACCAGGAAGTCGGCAAGCTCACGCGCGAACTGCACAGTGCAATCGTCAACTTCCAGATCGACCCGCACATGCCGCAGGCCGAGGAGGTGTCGCAGATCACTGATGCGACCGAGCGCCTGGGCTATGTGGTCAAGCTGACTGAAGCCGCGGCCAACCGCACCATGGATCTGGTGGAAAGCGCCACGCCGGTGGTCAATGGCCTGGCTGACGAAGCCCAGGCGTTGAGTGCCGATTGGGGACGCTTCATGCGCCGTGAAGTCGGGGCTGAGGAGTTCCGCGAACTGGCACGCCGGGTCGACGGTTTTCTGGCGCGCAGCAGCACGGACAACCGTGCGGTGTCGAGCAGCCTTAACGACATTCTGCTGGCCCAGGATTATCAGGATCTCACAGGTCAAGTGATCAAGCGTGTGACCCAACTGGTCACCGAAGTCGAAAGCAATCTGCTCAAACTCGTGCTCATGGCCAGTCAGGTGGACCGCTTCGCGGGCATCGAACATGACCGTGCGGCGATGCTCGCTGAAAAAGATCCACAAAAACATCTCTCGCAGGGTGAAGGTCCGCAGATTCATGCCGATAAACGAGAAGACGTTGTGTCCGGTCAGGACGATGTGGACGATTTGCTATCCAGCCTTGGATTTTGAGTTTTTTTGGGTTTTTAGACCTGTAGGAGCACCCCATTAATGAGCTTCGGCGCCGATGAAGAGATCCTTCAGGATTTCCTGGTTGAGGCCGGCGAGATTCTTGAGCAACTGTCCGAACAACTGGTCGAGCTGGAAAGCCGCCCGGATGACGCAGATCTGCTCAACGCAATTTTTCGCGGTTTCCACACTGTAAAAGGGGGCGCCGGCTTCCTTCAGCTCAACGAGCTGGTGGAGTGCTGTCACATCGCCGAAAACGTGTTCGACATCCTGCGCAAGGGTGAGCGTCGCGTAGATGCAGAACTGATGGACGTGGTGCTCGAGGCGCTGGACTCGGTGAACAGCATGTTCGGCGAAGTCCGCGACCGCAGCCCGATCACCGCTGCAACCCCGGAACTGCTGGCCGCGCTGGCGCGCCTGGCCGAACCGCAATCGGCGGATGAGGTTGCTGCCTCGCCGGTAGCCGAAATGATCGAAGAGCTGGTCGTTGAAGGCGATTCTGGCGATTCGGGCGATATCACCGACAACGAATTCGAACAGTTGCTGGACTCGCTGAGCGCCGTCAAGGCCGAAGCCGAGGCCCCGGCGGCTGCCGCTGCGCCGGCTTCCGACGAAACCGCCAGCGATGAAATCACCGACGCTGAATTCGAGTCGCTGCTCGATCAGTTGCATGGCAAGGGCCAGTTCGCGGCCGACGCCGTGGCACCGGCTGCAGCCGCGCCGGCGGCCCCGGCAGCCGGCGATGACTCGGACATCACCGACGACGAATTCGAGGCCTTGCTCGATCAGCTGCACGGCAAGGGCAACTTTGCCGTCGATGCGCTGGAGTCGGCAATGGCATCGGTTCCCCCATCGACCGCGCCTGCAGCCGCTGCAGCGGGCAGCGATCTGATCACCGATCACGAGTTCGAATCACTGCTGGATGAGCTGCACGGCAAAGGCAAGTTCACCGACGTTGCCACCGGCGCGCCCGTGACTGCCGGCAACGCCGCCGCGGTGGCAGCGCCTGCTGCCAAGGCCCCGGCCGCTGCGGCGAACCCTGCCGCGAAAGCGCCGCAAAGCAAGCCCGAACCGAAAGCCGAAACACCGAAGCCGGCCGCCGCTGCCGCACCGGCTCCGGCCCGTGCTCCGGCGACACCGCCACCGGAAAAACCGGCGAGCGAAGCCGAAACCACCGTCCGCGTGGACACCGCGCGTCTCGACGAGATCATGAACATGGTCGGCGAGCTGGTGCTGGTGCGTAACCGTCTGGTGCGCCTGGGCCTGAACAGTGGCGACGAGGCCATGCAGAAGGCCGTGTCGAACCTCGATGTGGTCACCGCCGACTTGCAGACGTCGGTGATGAAGACCCGGATGCAGCCGATCAAGAAAGTCTTCGGTCGTTTCCCGCGTCTGGTTCGCGACCTTGCCCGTCAGCTCAAGAAAGAGATCAACCTGGAACTGGTGGGCGAAGAGACCGACCTCGACAAGAACCTCGTCGAGGCGCTGGCCGACCCGCTGGTCCACCTGGTGCGCAACGCGGTCGACCACGGCATCGAATCGCCGGAAGAGCGCGAAGCGTCGGGCAAGCCTCGCGGCGGCAAGGTCGTTCTGGCGGCCGAGCAGGAAGGCGACCACATCCTGCTGTCGATTTCCGACGACGGCAAAGGCATGGATCCGAACATCCTGCGCGCCATCGCCGTGAAGCGGGGTGTGATGGACAAGGATGCAGCCGACCGCCTGAGCGATACCGAGTGCTACAACCTGATCTTCGCCCCGGGCTTCTCGACCAAGACTGAGATCTCCGACGTGTCCGGTCGCGGTGTCGGCATGGACGTGGTGAAGACCAAGATTTCCCAGCTCAACGGTTCGATCAACATTTATTCGACCAAGGGTCAGGGCTCGAAAATCGTCATCAAGGTGCCGCTGACGCTGGCGATCATGCCGACCCTGATGGTCATGCTCGGCAACCAGGCGTTCGCGTTCCCGCTGGTGAACGTCAACGAAATCTTCCACCTCGACCTGTCGACCACCAACGTGGTGGACGGCCAGGAAGTGGTGATCGTGCGGGACAAGGCGTTGCCATTGTTCTACCTCAAACGCTGGCTGGTCAGCTCGGCCGCTCACGAAGAGCAGCGCGAAGGCCATGTGGTGATCCTTTCGGTGGGCACCCAGCGGATCGGTTTTGTTGTCGATCAACTGGTCGGTCAGGAAGAAGTGGTCATCAAGCCGTTGGGCAAGATGCTGCAGGGAACTCCGGGCATGTCCGGCGCCACCATTACCGGTGACGGCCGCATTGCGCTGATTCTCGATGTTCCAAGCATGCTCAAGCGTTACGCCGCACGGCGTATTTGAATCCGGGGCAGCGGGGCGCCCATGTCCCGCTGCACCTAATGGAGTGTTTATGGCAGTCAAAGTCCTGGTGGTGGACGATTCGGGTTTTTTCCGCCGCCGCGTCTCGGAAATTCTTTCAGCGGATCCGAGCATCCAGGTCGTCGGTACGGCGACCAACGGCAAAGAGGCGATCGATCAGGCCCTGGCCCTCAAGCCGGACGTGATCACCATGGACTACGAGATGCCGATGATGGATGGCATCACGGCGGTGCGGCATATCATGCAGCGCTGCCCGACTCCGGTGTTGATGTTCTCCTCGCTGACTCATGAAGGCGCCCGGGTCACCCTGGACGCGCTGGATGCCGGCGCGGTGGATTTCCTGCCGAAGAATTTCGAAGACATCTCCCGCAACCCGGAGAAGGTCAAGCAATTGCTGTGCGAGAAGGTTCACAGCATTTCGCGCAGCAATCGTCGTTTCAGTGCCTACAGTGCGCCGGCGCCTGCTGCCGCACCGACGCCAGCACCGGCGGCTCCTGCGCCGTCAAGCTTTGGCAGTCACAGCAGCGCTGCGGCCCGTCCGGCACCCGCGCCCGCACCGGCTCGCGCTCCGGCCGCCAGTGCTTCGTCGCCTGCACCGAAACGCAAAAACTACAAGCTCGTCGCGATTGGCACATCGACCGGCGGCCCGGTGGCCCTGCAACGGGTTCTGACCCAGTTGCCGGCCAACTTCCCGGCGCCGATCGTGCTGATCCAACACATGCCGGCGGCTTTCACCAAGGCGTTCGCCGAGCGTCTGGACAAGCTTTGCCGCATCAGCGTCAAGGAAGCCGAGGATGGCGACGTTCTGCGTCCGGGCCTGGCACTGCTGGCACCGGGTGGCAAACAGCTTATGGTCGATGGCCGTGGCGCGGTGAAGATCCTGCCGGGTGACGAGCGTCTGAATTACAAGCCTTGCGTGGACATCACGTTCGGCTCCGCAGCCAAATCCTACAGTGACAAAGTTCTGGCGGTTGTGCTGACCGGCATGGGCGCCGATGGCCGTGAAGGCGCGCGTCTGCTCAAACAGGGCGGCAGTACCGTCTGGGCCCAGGATGAAGCCAGCTGCGTGATTTATGGCATGCCGATGGCCATCGTCAAGGCTGACCTCGCGGATGCGGTGTACGGCCTGGACGATATCGGCAGGCACATCGTCGAGGCGTGTATCTGATGGATGTTCTGAGCCTTATCGGGATCATCATGGCGTTCGTCGCCATCATCGGCGGCAACTTCCTTGAAGGTGGTCACCTCGGCGCGCTGGCCAACGGCCCGGCGGCACTGATCGTGCTGGGCGGAACCATCGGTGCCGCCTTGCTGCAATCGCCGATGAGCGCGTTCAAGCGTGCCATGCAGATTCTGGCGTGGATCTTTTTCCCGCCCCGTGTCGATCTGGCCGGTGGTATCGATCGAGTGGTCAACTGGAGCCTCACCGCGCGCAAGGAAGGCCTGCTGGGCCTGGAAGGCGTGGCGGATGCCGAGCCGGATGCCTACTCGCGCAAGGGGCTGCAGCTGCTGGTCGACGGCGCCGAACCGGAAGCCATCCGCAGCATTCTTGAAGTGGATTTCTACACCCAGGAAGCCCGCGATGTCGAAGCGGCCAAGGTCTTCGAAAGCATGGGCGGCTACGCACCGACCATCGGTATCATCGGTGCGGTCATGGGCCTGATCCATGTGATGGGCAACCTGGCCGACCCATCGCAACTGGGCAACGGCATCGCCGTGGCATTCGTCGCCACCATCTACGGTGTGGCCAGTGCCAACCTGGTGTTGCTGCCGATCGCTGCGAAGCTCAAGTCAATCGCGTTGCGGCAGTCGCGTTATCGCGAAATGTTGTTGGAAGGCATTCTGTCGATCGCCGAAGGTGAAAACCCACGCTCCATCGAGTTGAAGCTGCAAGGCTTCATGGATTAAGGGAATAACCTCATGGCCCGTCGTCGCCAGCATGAAGAACACGTCAATCACGAGCGCTGGCTCGTGTCTTACGCAGACTTCATCACACTGTTGTTCGCTTTCTTCGTGGTGATGTACTCCATCTCGTCGATCAACGAAGGCAAGTACAAGATCATTTCCGAAGCGCTGATCGGGGTCTTCACCGACTCCGACCGCGCGCTCAAGCCGATCCCGATCGGTGAGGAGCGACCCAAGACCGTGACCCCGGCCAAGCCGCTGGTCAAGGACAGCGAGCAGGTCGATGCCGGCATCGCCGGGGCCAGCGATCCGTTGAAAAGCATCGCCGACGATATCAGCGCCGCGTTCGGCGACCTGATCGCGAGCAACCAGATGACCGTGCGCGGCAACGAGCTGTGGGTCGAGATCGAACTCAACTCCAGCCTGTTGTTCGGCAGCGGCGATGCCATGCCAAGCGACATCGCGTTCAACATCATCGACAAGGTCGCGGCGATCCTCAAACCGTTCGACAACCCGATCCACGTCGAAGGCTTCACCGACGATCAACCGATCCGCACCGCGCAGTACCCGACCAACTGGGAGCTGTCTTCGGCGCGTTCGGCGAGCATCGTGCGCATGCTGGCGATGCAGGGGGTCAACCCTGGCCGCATGGCCTCGGTGGGTTACGGCGAATTCCAGCCGGTGGCCAACAACGCCACCGCCGAAGGCCGGGCGAAGAACCGTCGCGTGGTGCTGGTGGTGTCGCGCAATCTCGATGTGCGCCGCAGCCTGACAGGCACCGGGACCGCCAATGCAACACCGGACGCCGCGTTGAAGCGTGCTGGCACACAAACTGCACCGACCCCGGTCAAGACGCCGGGACGCGAGAGTGCCGTCAATTCTCCGTCGCCCGCATTAATACGCTGAGCCATGTCTCGGCCGAGCATCTCGGCCGGGAGGAACGATCCGAATGAGAGTCTGGGCAGTCGCCAATCAAAAGGGTGGTGTTGGTAAAACCACTACTTCCATCGCTTTAGCCGGTTTGCTGGCGGAGGCGGGCAAGCGCGTGGTCGTGGTCGATCTCGATCCGCACGGCTCGATGACCAGCTATTTCGGTTACGACCCCGACAGCCTGGAACACAGCAACTACGACCTGTTCCTGCACAAGGGCGGTGTGCCGCAAGGCCTGCCGGGCCAGTTGCTGCTGTCCACCAGTGACGAACGTATTTCCCTGCTGCCGTCGAGCACCGCGCTGGCCACCCTCGAGCGCCAGTCGCCGGGACAAAGTGGCTTGGGCCTGGTGATCGCCAAGAGTCTGGCGCAACTGTGGCAGGACTTCGATTACGCGATCATCGACAGCCCGCCGTTGCTCGGCGTGCTGATGGTCAACGCCCTGGCCGCGAGCCAGCAACTGGTGATCCCGGTGCAGACCGAGCACCTCGCCGTCAAAGGCCTGGAGCGCATGGTCAATACCCTGGCGATGATCAACCGCTCGCGCAAACAGGCGTTGCCGTTCCACATCGTGCCGACCCTGTTCGATCGCCGCACCCAGGCATCGATGGGCACCTTGCGCGTGCTGCGTGACAAATTCCCCGACGAGATCTGGCAGGGTTACATCCCGGTCGATACCCGTCTGCGCGACGCCAGCCGTGCCGGCGTCACGCCTTCGCAATTCGACGGCAAGAGCCGTGGCGTGCTGGCTTACCGCGCGTTGCTCAAGCATCTGCTGGCGCAGCAGCTCGTTGCGCAGGTGGCCTGAGCATGAATCGGCCGATCAAACTGACTTCGCGTCCGCAACTGGCTGTGCAGTCCTATCTGGACAGCTTGCTGCAGGAAGTTGAGCAAGAGCTCCCGCAGGAAGTCGAGGCGCCGGTCGAGGTGGTTGAAAGCTCCGCGGTGCTGGATGAGTTCCAGGCGGCGGTGCTTGAAGAACAGGCCCGCGATGCGCAGCAAGCCGCCAGGCCTGCTGCGCCGGTTGCAGTGCCCGCCGCTGTGGTGGCCAAAGCGGCGGCACCTTTGATCAAGGAGCCCGAGCCGGTTCGCGTGGTGTCGACCCTCGCGCCCTTGCTGCAAACACAGCTTCTTCAGGCACAACCCGAACCGGCTCCCGTCGAACCGCCGCTGCAGCCAGTTGTTGCGCCGGTTGAACCCGTCGTTGAACAGGCATTGGTTGCACCGCTGGTCGAAGTGCATCTGCCGCCGAGCAATACACCGCCACCGGTGGACACCGACGGCCGTCCGGCCTGGGCTTCGGAAGCCTTCGAATGCCTGCTGTTCGATGTGGCCGGGTTGACCCTGGCGGTACCGCTGGTGTGCCTGGGCTCGATCTATTCGCTGGCCGGCCATGAGTTGACGCCGTTGTTCGGCCAGCCCGAGTGGTTTCTCGGCATCCTGCCGAGCCAGGCCGGCAACCTGAAGGTGCTGGACACCGCGCGCTGGGTCATGCCGGATCGCTATCGCGATGACTTCCGTCAAGGCCTGCAATACGTGATTTCGGTACAGGGTTACGAGTGGGGCCTGGCGGTGCATCAGGTCAGTCGCTCGCTGCGTCTGGATCCGAATGAAATCAAATGGAGAAGTCACCGGGGTCAGCGGCCATGGCTCGCGGGCACGGTGATCGAACACATGTGCGCCTTGCTCGATGTCTCCGCATTGGCCGAGCTGATCGCCAGCGGTGGGGCAAAGCACATGTCCGGCAGTAAGCCGACCCACAAAACGACATGACACTTACATAACAGACATGTCCGGCATTCCGTGCCGGAACACGAGACACACACCGCCATTGCGGTATTTCGAGGGGCTAGGGTATGAACGACAAGGCTACTGCGGCAAAGGGTTCCGAAGATCCGATCCTGCAATGGGTGACTTTCAAGCTGGACAACGAAACTTACGGCATCAACGTGATGCGCGTTCAGGAAGTCCTGCGCTACACCGAGATCGCTCCGGTTCCGGGTGCGCCAAGCTATGTGCTGGGCATCATCAACCTGCGCGGCAACGTGGTGACCGTGATCGACACCCGTCAGCGTTTCGGCCTGATGAGCGGCGAGATCAGCGACAACACCCGTATCGTCATCATCGAAGCCGACAAGCAAGTGGTCGGCATCATGGTCGACAGCGTGGCTGAAGTGGTTTACCTGCGTCAGTCGGAAATCGAGACCGCGCCGAACGTCGGTAACGAAGAGTCGGCCAAGTTCATCCAGGGCGTATGCAACAAGAACAACGAGTTGCTGATCCTGGTCGAGCTGGACAAGATGATGACTGAAGAAGAATGGTCGGAACTGGAGAACATCTGATTGATTCTCGAGGTAGCGGTCATTGTCCTGTTCCTGTTCTGGGCAGGCACGCTGGCGATGTTTCTGGCGTACATCAAGGCGCAGCGCCTGATCGCTGCGCAACAGGCCCAGGGCGATGCGCTGCGTGATCAGCGCATCAAGGACCTGGCCAAGCGTGTCGACGACTACCAGAACGGCAACGTGCGCATGGGCGAAGCCCTGCATGAGCTGCGCGCGGTGGTCGGTCCGATTCCGGACAAGATTTCTCAACTCGAACAGCGCGACCCGTCAAGCCTGTCATTCGCCCAGGCAGCGAAACTGGTGGGGATGGGCGCGAGTGTCGATGAGCTGACTCAGTCCTGCGGGTTGACCCAGGCTGAGGCGGAGTTGATGCGCAAGCTGCACAGAAGCAGTTAAAAGTTTCAAACGTCAGTAAAACCGAAAGATCACAGACCTCGACAGCTACTATTGGTGAACTTAACCGGTGTAGGTGTTCCAGAAGCCTGTGATCTTTTGTTTTTTGGGAAGCGAGTTTCACCTGACCTATTTGATACCTTGGCTGTTTTTTCGGTTTACCTTTCCTTCCTGATATCCACTGTCAGATCTGACAGTAGCGCCAATAGTCTCAAAGTGTTTGGATTGCAGTGTGTTTTGACTGCGCGCTCCATCAGTTTCAGAGTGAGGATGCGAAATGGATACTGATTCGAACAAAACAGCCGGGCCGATAGTGTCATTTGAAGCGGAAGATGAAACCTGGCCACTTTCACGTGTGAAAGGAACGATCAAAGATGATCGGGATGGCACTATTTATATGTTCACGGAGAGAACGTTTAGAGGGTGGTACTCAGGGCGACCACTTCTTGGCAAGCGTGTCATTTTTTTCGCAATACTCGGACCTTCGGGCCACATTGCGGATGATGTTGAGCTGGAGTGATAGTGAAGCTTGTGAGCCTCACATATGCCGGTTTTGATGAATTGCAAGAATCGGTAGGTTCTCGGAGACGAAGACGTCAATATCGGCTTTCAGTAATCGTCGCCGCGATCGGTGATGTCCTTCTCGACCATCCGTGCATCCGGATCATGTCCTTGCGGGAACTTGCCCTTGAGGTTCCAGGCGAACGCGATGATCTCGGCAATGGTCAGGTACAACTCTTGCGGGATGCTGTCGCCCAGCTCCATGCGCGCCAGCAACTTCACCAGTTCGGCGTTTTCGTAGATCGGTACTTCGCAGTCGCGGGCAATGCGCAGGATTTCTTCGGCCAGTTCGTCGTCGCCCTTGGCGGTCAGCGTCGGGGCTTGGCTGCCGTCGTATTTGAGGGCGATGGCCTGGCGTGGAACGGTGGAATCGTTCATGCGGTTTCGTCGACCCAGCGGTGTTCGAGACGGGTTTGATTGCCTTGCGGTGGCGTGCCGAGGTGGCAGTCGAGATCGCCGACATTGAGTCCGCGATCCAGCAGGCGCTGACGCAGGGCGGCCAGATTGGATTCGATCAGATCGGCGGTGTAGGGGCGCTCGACCCATAGCTGGCTCGACAGGCTGCCGCTGATCAGTTGCGCCTGAATCTGCATCGGCCCCAACGGTTCCATGTCGAATGCCAGGTCGACTCGCCACAACGGCTGCCTGGTTTCGCGCTCGCTGTCACGGCGTTCGTTCTGTTTTTCTTCCTGTGGTGCTTCTTCACGCTGGAACTTGACCTGCAACGGCACGATGTCCTGCAGGTTGCGCATCGGGATTTCCAGCTGCCAGGTGCTGAGCAGACGTCCGTCGTCGGTCATGCCGGTCTGTTCCAGGCTCGACAGTTGATGGCTTTGCAGGCGCGAGACTGCGGCGGCGGCCAGGCGCAGCAAGTGTTCCAGATCGCCTTCACCTTCCAGGCTCTGCAGCAGCCGGTCCGGCAGCGGGAAGCTGCCCGGCACCGGTTTGGCGCTGACCTGGCCGAGCATGCCAAGGGCATTGCGCACGAAGCTCGGCATCGCCTGGGCCAGGGTGTTGGCGGCGATGATGGCATTGAGATTGGTATTGCCGGGCAGGCCGGGGGTGAGCTGGGCAATCAGCTTGAGCAGGTCGCCTTTCATGTCCGGGGTCAGCGTCGGGTTTTGCCCGGCCAGCAATTTGGCTTCGAGAAAGGCACCGCTGTTGAGCAGCGCCTGGGCCAGGCCTTTGGGGGTGGTCAGTTGCTGGACGTCCGGCAGGTTGGCCAGCAGCCTGTCCACGGCCGCGCGCAGATCGCTGGAGGTCTGATTGTCGGCGGGCGGCAGGTTCTGGAGCATTTTCAGCAAGCCATCCAGAGAACCCTGGCGGCTTTGCTGGCTGACCAGTTGCTGACTGACCGCCAGTTGTTCCTGACGGTTGCTCAACGGCAGGAACTTCAGGGTCTGTGAGTCCTGCACCAGCGCCGACAGCAGAGTGCCGATGCGCAACGGTTGAGGGCTGTCGATGCTCAGGGTGTTGCCGCTCAACACTGTATTGAGCAGGCTGACCGTCGAGCGGAACACCGCCGGCTGTCCCGGCACCTGCGGCAAGGCCTGACTCGTCAGCACCTTGCCTTGCAGCAGCGTACCGACCGGCAATTGCGCGGTGTCGATGCGAGTGAGCGTGGCGACCGCGCTGGCGATGGCCTGTTGCACGGTAACTGCCAGATTGCCCGCAGACGGCTGGGTGACCGCCAGATTGGTGCCTTGAGGCAGCGGCAGGGGACTCGTCGCCTGCACGGTAGTCTGGCGGCCGCCGTCAAGGGTGACCTTGAGCAGCACCTGAAAGGCCTGGTCCGCCGGCTTCTGCGACAACACCTCGGCCCTGGCGCTCTGTCCGGCGGCAATCAGCCCGTCCATCGGCGTCAGCAGCTTGAGCAGCTCACCCACCTGCGGGCGAGCGGTCGCCGGGGTGGAGGGCGGGAGCGGGAGGATGTTCATTTCGCCTGTCATACGCGGACACAACCTGAGGAAAATGCACTCGGGAGAGCAGGGGACGCCATGTATAATGCCGCCCGTCCTTCCGTTCATTCAAAAAAACATAGCAATTGTTTGACGCAGCTCTCTGGATTGAGCCGTCATTGCATTTATGCTGCAACTCTTTAACGGCCGCCCCAGAGCCGACTTGAACCGTATAAGGCCCGTGAACCCTTGACCAGCCCTGTCCTGCAAACCATTGGCCTCGCTTGTGAGCGTGATCTCAGACTGCTCTTCGAGAATCTCGAATTGAGACTGGCCAGCGGCGATATGGTGCAGATCAGCGGTCCCAACGGCAGCGGCAAGACCAGTCTGCTTCGTTTGCTGGCCGGCCTGATGCAGCCGACCGACGGTCAGGTACTGCTCAACGGCCAGCCTCTGGCCGAGCAACGCAGCGAACTGGCGCGCAACCTGCTGTGGATCGGCCATGCCGCCGGCATCAAGGACTTGCTCACCCCGGAAGAAAACCTCGCCTGGCTCTGCGCCCTGCATCAACCCGCCGGACGCGACGCGATCTGGCAGGCGCTGGCGGCGGTCGGATTGCGCGGTTTCGAGGATGTTCCCTGCCATAGCCTGTCCGCCGGTCAGCAACGGCGCGTTGCACTGGCGCGGTTGTATCTGGACAGTCCGCCGCTGTGGATCCTCGATGAACCCTTCACCGCGCTGGACAAGCAGGGTGTGGCACAACTCGAAGAACACTTGGCCAATCATTGCGAGCAGGGCGGTCTGGTGGTGCTGACCACCCACCACACGCTGAGTCGGATGCCGGTCGGTTATCGCGACATCAATCTGGGAGACTGGGCAGTATGAGTGTGTTCGGCCTGCTGGTTGCCCGCGAGTCCCGACTGCTGTTCCGCCGCCCGGCGGAGCTGGCCAATCCGCTGATTTTCTTCGCCATCGTCATTGCGTTGTTCCCGCTGGCCGTCGGACCGGAAACTCAAGTATTGCAAAACTTGTCCCCGGGGTTAGTCTGGGTGGCGGCGCTTTTGTCGGTCCTGCTCTCGCTGGACGGGCTTTTCCGCAGTGATTTCGAAGACGGATCCCTTGAACAGTGGGTCCTTTCGCCGCACCCCTTGCCACTTCTGGTATTGGCAAAGGTGCTGGCACACTGGCTTTTTTCCGGGCTGGCACTGGTTTTGCTCTCGCCGTTACTGGCGTTGATGCTCGGGTTGCCGGCTGCTTGCCTGCCGGTATTGCTGCTTTCGTTATTGCTGGGAACACCGGTGCTGAGCTTGCTCGGCGCGGTGGGCGCGGCGCTGACGGTCGGTCTGAAACGCGGTGGCCTGTTACTGGCGCTGCTGATTCTGCCGTTGTACATCCCGGTGTTGATCCTTGGCAGTGGCGCCTTGCAGGCGGCATTGCAGGGCATGCCGGCGATTGGTTATCTGTTGTGGCTTGGCAGCCTGACCGCCCTGGCGATAACCCTGACACCTTTTGCAATAGCTGCTGGCCTGAAGATCAGCGTCGGCGAATAATGAGGTCTGGTTAAAATTTAACCAGTAAAGACCCTGAGACTGCTCACACCGATGAGCGGCACCCGTGATGGAAACAACATGAACTGGACCTGGTTTCACAAGCTCGGCTCGCCCAAGTGGTTCTATGGCATCAGCCGCAAGTTCCTGCCGTGGCTGAGCATTGCAGCGTTGCTGCTGATCGCCGTCGGCGTCGTCTGGGGCCTGGCCTTCGCACCGCCGGACTATCAGCAGGGCAACAGCTTTCGCATCATCTACATCCACGTTCCCGCCGCGATGCTCGCTCAGTCGATCTACGTGATGCTGGCGGTGTGCGGTGTGGTCGGGCTGGTGTGGAAGATGAAACTGGCCGACGTCGCCCTGCAATGCGCCGCACCGATCGGTGCCTGGATGACCGCCGTGGCGCTGGTCACCGGGGCGATCTGGGGCAAGCCGACCTGGGGTTCGTGGTGGGTCTGGGACGCACGCCTGACCTCGATGCTGATTCTGTTGTTCCTGTATTTCGGCGTGATCGCCCTGGGCAACGCCATCAGCAATCGCGACAGCGCCGCCAAGGCCTGCGCGGTGCTGGCCATTGTCGGCGTGATCAACATCCCGATCATCAAATACTCGGTGGAATGGTGGAACACCCTGCATCAGGGCGCGACTTTCACCCTGACCGAAAAACCGGCGATGCCCGCCGAGATGTGGCTGCCGTTGCTGCTGACGGTGCTGGGTTTCTACTGTTTCTTCGGTGCCGTGCTGTTGCTGCGCATGCGCCTTGAAGTGCTCAAGCGCGAGGCCCGTGCCAGCTGGGTAAAAGAAGAAGTGCAGAACAGCCTGGAGGCCGCTCGATGAGTTTCGCGTCATTCGGCGACTTCCTCGCCATGGGCCATCACGGCCTGTATGTCTGGTCGGCCTACGGCATCTGCCTGGCGGTGCTGGCCCTCAACGTGGCGGCGCCGATCCTGGCCCGCAAGCGGTATCTGCAACAAGAGGCGCGTCGTCTGCGCCGGGAGAACGGCAAGTGAATCCGTTGCGCAAAAAACGCTTGATCATCATTCTGGCGATTCTGGTCGGGGTCGGCGCTGCCGTCGGCCTGGCCCTGAGCGCCCTGCAGCAGAACATCAATCTGTTTTACACCCCGACCCAGATCGCCAATGGCGAAGCACCGCAGGACACCCGCATCCGGGCTGGCGGCATGGTCGAGAAGGGGTCGCTGCAACGCTCCCCGGATTCCCTGGACGTCAAATTCGTGGTCACTGACTTCAACAAGTCCGTGACCATCACCTACCGCGGCATCCTCCCGGACCTGTTCCGCGAAGGGCAGGGCATCGTCGCACTGGGCAAGCTCAACGCCGACGGCGTGGTGGTCGCCGATGAAGTGCTGGCCAAGCACGACGAGAAATACATGCCGCCGGAGGTGACCAAGGCCTTGAAGGACAGCGGTCAATCCGCGCCAACCCAAGCGAAGGAGGGTTGATCGATGACGTCCACCATTTTCATTCCCGAGCTCGGCCATCTGGCGATGATCCTGGCGCTGTGTTTCGCCCTTGTACAGTCCGTGGTGCCATTGCTCGGTGCCTGGCGCGGCGATCGCCTCTGGATGGGGCTGGCCCAGCCAGCCGCATGGGGCCAGTTTGCGTTTCTGTTGTTCGCCTTCGGCGTCCTGACCTACGCGTTCATGACCGACGATTTCTCCGTCGCTTACGTGGCGATGAACTCCAACAGCGCGCTGCCGTGGTATTACAAGTTCAGCGCGGTGTGGGGCGCCCACGAAGGTTCGCTGCTGCTGTGGGCGTTGATTCTCGGTGGCTGGACCTTCGCGGTGTCGGTGTTCTCCCGGCAGTTGCCGCAAGTCATGCTCGCTCGGGTGCTGGCGGTAATGGGCATGATCAGCAGCGGTTTTCTGCTGTTCCTGATCCTTACCTCCAACCCGTTTTCGCGGATCCTGCCGCAGATCCCGGCCGACGGTCGTGACCTCAACCCGTTGCTGCAAGACATCGGCCTGATCGTGCATCCGCCGATGCTGTACATGGGGTACGTCGGTTTCTCGGTAGCGTTCGCCTTCGCCATCGCCGCACTGCTCGGCGGTCGTCTGGATGCGGCATGGGCACGCTGGTCGCGTCCTTGGACCATCGTGGCCTGGGCGTTTCTCGGCATCGGCATCACTCTCGGTTCGTGGTGGGCCTACTACGAACTCGGCTGGGGCGGCTGGTGGTTCTGGGACCCGGTGGAAAACGCCTCGTTCATGCCTTGGCTGGTGGGCACTGCGCTGATCCACTCGCTGGCGGTCACTGAAAAACGCGGCGTGTTCAAGAGCTGGACAGTGTTGCTGGCGATTGCCGCGTTTTCCCTGAGCCTGCTCGGCACGTTCCTCGTGCGTTCCGGAGTACTGACGTCGGTGCATGCGTTTGCCTCCGATCCCGCGCGCGGTGTGTTCATCCTGATTTTCCTGCTGTTCGTGGTGGGTGGTTCGCTGACCCTCTTTGCCTTGCGCGCGCCGGTGGTCAAGAGCCAGGTCGGCTTCAACCTGTGGTCGCGGGAAACCCTGCTGCTGGGCAACAACCTGGTGCTGGTGGTGGCTGCTTCGATGATCCTGCTCGGCACCTTGTATCCGCTGATCCTCGATGCCATCAGCGGCGCCAAGCTCTCGGTCGGCCCGCCGTACTTCAACGCGTTGTTCATTCCGTTGATGGCCTTGCTGATGGTGGTGATGGCGGTCGGCGTGATCGTGCGCTGGAAAGACACCCCGGTGAAATGGCTGGCCAACATGTTGACCCCGGTGCTGCTGGGCAGCGTCGCTCTGGCGGTGGTTGCCGGTCTCGCCTACGGCGATTTCAACTGGGCGGTGATCGCAACCTTCCTGCTCGCGGCCTGGGTGTTGCTGGCCGGTGTGCGTGACATCTTCGACAAGACGCGCCACAAAGGCTTGATCAAGGGCCTGCCGACCCTGACCCGCAGCTATTGGGGCATGCATCTCGCCCACATCGGCATCGCCGTGTGTGCCCTGGGCGTGGTGTTGTCGAGCCAGAACAGCGCCGAGCGCGACCTGCGTCTGGCGCCGGGCGAGTCGATGGAACTGGCCGGCTATCAGTTCGTGTTCGAAGGCGCCAAACACTTCGAAGGCCCGAATTTCACTTCCGACAAAGGCACCATCCGGGTGATCCGTGATGGCCGCGAAGTCACTGTGCTGCACCCGGAAAAACGCCTGTACACCGTGCAGAGTTCGATGATGACCGAAGCCGGGATCGACGCCGGCTTCACCCGCGACCTCTATGTCGCGCTGGGTGAACCGCTGGGCGACGGAGCCTGGGCGGTGCGGGTACATGTGAAACCGTTCGTGCGCTGGATCTGGTTCGGCGGTCTGCTGACCGGCCTGGGCGGGATGCTGGCGGCGCTGGACCGGCGTTACCGGGTCAAGGTCAAAGCCAGGGTGCGTGAAGCGCTGGGCATGGAAGGAGCCGCTGCATGAGACGTTGGTTGATGCTGGTGCCACTGGCGATTTTCCTGCTGGTGGCGGTATTTCTTTATCGCGGTCTGTACCTGGATCCGGCGGAGCTGCCGTCGGCGATGATCGGCAAGCCGTTCCCGGAGTTTTCCCTGCCGGCGGTGCAGGGCGACAAGACCCTGACCAAGGCTGACATCCTCGGCAAACCGGCGCTGGTCAACGTCTGGGGTACCTGGTGCATTTCCTGCCGGGTCGAGCATCCGGTGTTGAACAAACTCGCCGAGCGCGGCGTGGTGATCTACGGCATCAACTACAAGGACACCAACGCCGATGCGTTGAAGTGGCTGGCCGAGTTCCACAATCCGTATCAACTGGACATCCGTGACGATGAAGGCTCCCTGGGGCTGAACCTCGGTGTCTACGGCGCGCCGGAAACCTTCTTCATCGATGCCAGGGGCATCATCCGCGACAAGTACGTCGGCGTGATCGACGAGCAGGTCTGGCGCGAAAAACTGGCGGCCAGGTATCAGGCACTGGTCGACGAGGCCAAGCCATGAAGCGTTTTATTGCTGCCATGGTACTGGGGCTGAGTCTGGCCGGTGTGGCCCACGCCGCCATCGACACGTACGAGTTTGCCAAAGAGGGCGATCGCGAGCGTTTCCGCGAGCTGACCAAGGAACTGCGCTGCCCCAAGTGCCAGAACCAGGACATCGCCGACTCCAACGCGCCGATTGCCGCCGACCTGCGCAAAGAGATTTTCCGCATGCTCGGCGAGGGCAAGGACAATCAGCAGATCATCGACTTCATGGTCGACCGCTACGGTGATTTCGTGCGCTACAAACCGGCGCTGAATGCCAGGACCGCTCTGCTGTGGTTCGGCCCGGCGGGATTGCTGCTCGGCGGTTTTGTCGTCATCGCCGTGATCGTCCGTCGCCGTCGCGGGCAACGCGCCGAGACTCCGCCATCGCTGTCTCCTGAAGAGCGTCAGCGCCTCGACCAACTGTTGGATAAAAACCAAGAATGATTGATTTCTGGCTTGCCGCAGGGCTGTTGCTTCTGGTCGCCCTGAGTTTTCTGCTGATCCCTGTATTGCGCGAACGCCGCGCCCAGCGTGAAGAGGATCGAACCGCCCTCAACGTCGCGTTGTATCAGGAGCGCGTCGCCGAACTGCAAGCGCAGCAGGCTGAAGGCGTGCTCGATGCTGCGCAAATGGACAGCGGCCGTGCCGAGGCAGCCCGTGAGTTGCTGGCCGACACCGAAGGCGTGGCGCCGGCGCGGGTTTCGAAACCGGGGAAACCGTTGCCGCTGTTCGCAGCTGTTCTGGTGCCGGTGCTGGGTCTCGGTTTGTACCTGCATTTCGGGGCGAGCGACAAGGTCGAACTGACCCGCGAATTCGCCCAGGCGCCGCAGTCGATGGAAGAAATGACCCAGCGGCTGGAGCGCGCCGTGGCCGCGCAACCGGATTCCGCCGAAGGCCTGTATTTTCTCGGTCGTACCTATATGGCTCAGGATCGTCCGGCGGATGCGGCGAAGATGTTCGAGCGCGCCGCCAACCTGGCCGGTCGTCAACCGGAACTGCTCGGCCAGTGGGCGCAGGCGCAGTACTTCGCCGATGGCAAGAAGTGGTCGGACAAGATCCAGGCCCTGACCGACGAAGCGCTGAAGGCTGATCCGAAAGAAGTCACCAGCCTCGGCCTGCTCGGTATCGCCGCGTTCGAAGGCGAGCGCTATCAGCAAGCCATCGACTACTGGAATCGTCTGCTGGAACAACTGCCAGCGAATGACAAATCCCGTGAAGCCCTGCAGGGCGGCATCGCGCGCGCCACCGAGAAGCTTGAAGCCAGCGGTGGCAAGGTAGCTCAGGCACCCGTCGCGAAAACCGCGCTGCTCAAAGTCAGCGTCGATCTGGCCAGCGAACTCAAGGGCAAGGTGCAACCGGGTGACAGCGTGTTCATCTTCGCCCGCGCCGTTTCCGGCCCTCCAGCACCGCTGGCGGCCAAGCGCCTGACCGTCGCTGACCTGCCCGTGACCGTCGAACTGGGCGATGCCGACGCGATGATGCCGCAGTTGAAACTGTCGAACTTTCCTGAAGTCCAACTGGTTGCGCGCGTCTCCCGTGCCGGTCAACCGACCGCCGGTGAGTGGGTAGGCCGCAGCGGGTCTCTGGCCAGCAGCACCACCGCGCCGCAAAAACTGACCATCGACAGCCCGGACAAATAACCGGAACCATCAGGAACGCACCGCCATGAATGCCATCGCCCGAATCACAGTCCTCACACTGGCCCTGGGCTTGAGCGCATGTGCGGTGCAACGGCCGGAACCCACGACCAGGTTGCCACCGATCCCGCCGTCACAGCCGAGTCCGACACCGTCCACCAGCCCGACGCCGGGCAAACCGGGCATTCCGGCCAAACCCTCGAAACCCGCACCGCGCACCTCCGCCAGCTTCGCCCCGCCACCGGGCGGCAACAGCCACTGGGATCAGAAACTGGGCGTGTACGTGCTGGATGACCAGCCCAACACCTTCTACCGCCAGCGCACCTACTACCGCTGGAATAACGGCTGGAGCCGCTCGATCAGCCCGAACGGGCCGTGGGAGGACACCAATATCCACGGCGTACCGGCGGGGTTGGGCAAGCAGTTCGGGGAGTAATGAAAAACGGCGATCTCTGGATCGCCGTTTTGCTGTGTAGCCTACAGAGTTTTCGCCAATAATCCCTGCACATACTCAACAAACGCCCGTGCCTTTGCGCTGGCCATCCTGCCCGTCGGAAACACCGCCCACAGCTCCTGCTTCGGCAAAACCCAATCGCTCATGACAGCCTTCACTGCGCCACTGGTCAGTTCCGGCGCAAACATCCATTCCGAACCCAGCCCCAGACCCTGATGGGCCAGCACCGCCTCACGCAAACCTTCGGCGGCGCTGACCCGCAGGCGGCCATTGACGCTCACCGACTGTTCTTCGCCGTTCTTGTTGAAGTGCCAGGTGGCACCTCCGCCACGGTGGTAGATGACGGCGCGGTGTCGACTCAGATCGGCAGGGCAGGCGGGCTCACCGTGACTGGCAAAGTACGCCGGAGTGCCAATGATGACGCGCCGGCATTCGGCGATCTTGCGCACGGTCAGGCCGGAGTCGCTGAGCGGGCCCAGGCGCAGGGCGACGTCGATGCCTTCTTCCACGAGGTTGATGTTCTGGTCGTCGAGCAACAGGTCGACATTGAGTTGCGGGTGCTGATCGAGAAACGGCCCGAGATGAGGCACCACATGCATCCGGCCAAAGGTCACGGCGGTACTGACCCGCAGATTGCCGCTCAGGCCGCCGGCCACGCCACGGGCAGCGTTGTCGGCCTCGTCGGCTTCTTCGAGCGCCCGCTTGGCCCGTTCGAAAAATGCCAGCCCGGCTTCGGTCGGCGTCAGGCCTCGGGTCGAACGCAACAGCAGGCGCACGCCGAGGCGGGTTTCGAGTTGCGCGATGGTTTTCGACACGGCGGGCTGGCCGATATCCAACCGCCGGGCGGCGGCGGAAAACGAGCCGGTTTCCACGACGTAGACGAAGGTTTCCATGGCGGCGAGGCGGTCCATCGGCGGTCCTTGAAATAGAGGGGAGCAAGCATGGCAGCCGAGTTTAATTGGGTCCGAGAACAGTGCACCAATCACATGCTGCAAAACAACCGAACGTCGTGCTGCGGATTTCTGTGCTTGAGTAAAGATAACTCTAGGGTTACTTTTGTTGAGCCGAAGCAAGGAGGCGGTTGGTGCAGAGCAGGTTATTGATCAAGGAGCTGGAGGAAGCAGGCTGGACGCTGGATCGGATTACCGGCAGTCATCACATCTTCACGCACCGTTACAACCCTTACACGATTCCCGTTCCTCACCCGAAGAAGGATTTGCCGGTCGGAACGGTCAAAAGCATCAGGAGGCGCGCCGGGTTGTACAACCCGCCCGCCAGTGACACAGGAGATTCGTAATGCAATACCCAATCTGCATCGAGTGGGGTGATGAAAACACCGCCATCGGAATTCAGATCCCCGATATTCCCGGCGCGGTAACGGCCGGTGATACGTTTGAAGACGCCTACAACGCAGCCGTCGAGATTGCCCACATCATGCTGCAGGAGATCGCAGCGGATGGGGATTCGATTCCGATGCCGACCTCAGCGGCGGCCCATCGCAACAACCCGGAATTTGCCGACATGGGCTGGGGCATGCTGGAGCTGGACATCTCGCCGTACATGGGCAAGACCGAGAAGGTGAACGTGACCTTGCCCGGTTATGTCATCCAGCGGATCGACCGCTATGTGCGAGAACACAATGTCAAAAGCCGTTCATCCTTTCTGGCGGATGCCGCCATGGAAAAACTGGTCCGGCATTGAGCGTCGGGCGCTGCCGGTCGCAGCGCCCCGCACCGCTCAGGCAGTCGCCATGACGGCTTTTTGCGAAGCACTCAAAAACCGCACCAGCGCCAGCAGCGGGAATGCACTGCCGACAATCACGATCCACAGCCAACCGCCATGCTCGTACACCGCACTGGCCACCGACGAGCCGAAGGCACCGCCGATGAAGATGCTGGTCATGTACAGCGCGTTGAGGCGGCCGCGGCTTTTGGCGTCGAGGGAGTAGACCGCGCGCTGGCCAAGCACCATGTTCATCTGCACGCAGAAGTCGAGCACCACGCCGGTCACGGCCAGGCCGATCACGCTGTAGGCCGGGTGGATGAAGGCGGGCAGAAAGCTCAGGCTGGCGAACAGCATGGCCAGCAGCGAGGCGACGCGGGTGTGGCCGGCGTCGGCCAGACGTCCACTGATCGGGGCGGCAATGGCACCGATGGCGCCGACCAGGGCGAAGATCGCGATTTCACTCTGGGACAGGCCATGGTTGCGCGCCAGTTCCAGCGGCACGGCGGTCCAGAACAGGCTGAAGGTGGCGAACATGCAGGCCTGGTAGAACGCCCGCTGACGCAGCACCGGTTGCTGGCGCAACAGCGTCCACAGCGAGCCGATCAACTGCCCGTAGGAGGCGCTGTGATCCGGCTGGCGCTTGGGTACGGTCAACATCAGCACCACGCTGATCGCTGCCATCAACGCCGCCGCGATCATGAACATCGCCCGCCAGCCGAGATGGTCGGCAACCACGCTTGATACCGGACGCGCCAAAAGAATCCCCAGCAGCAAACCACCCATGATCCCGCCGACCACCCGGCCACGGGATTCTTCCGGCGCCAGATGCGCCGCCAATGGAATCAGCACTTGCACCGACACCGAGCTGAATCCCACCAGCAGCGAAACCAGCAGAAACACATTGGGCTGATTGGTAAATGCCGCCCCCAGCAGGCTGGCAATCGCGACCACCGTGGTGATGATCATCAGACGTCGGTTTTCCAGCAGATCCGCCAGTGGCACCAGGAAGAACAGCCCCAGCGCATAACCGATCTGGGTCAGCGACACGATGAAACTGGCCATGGTGTCGGTCAGGCCGATGTCTGGCGCAATCAGGCCGATGATCGGCTGGGCGTAATAGATGTTGGCAACGATGGCGCCGCAGCAGAAAGCAAACAGCAGTACCATGCCTCGGGTCATTGCGTGAGTTGTGGCGGTCATAGGGTTTCTCGATCCGGCGAAAAGGAATGCGGTGAGGCTAAGGGACGAAGCGGGCGGGCGGTAGAAGCCCCGGATTGATATCAGTTATTCCGTTGCGGAATAGATGGCGTCGAACATCCGTCGTCCATCGGCGAACCTTGCGTCCTACCGAAGAAGGTCGATGATACATTCACTTACATTTTGTTCGATAGCGTGCTTATGTTGTCAGTGAATTTCCAACTGCGCACAACCGGAGGATTGCAATGTTTCGAGAGCTGCTTCGCCCCGTCACGACTCTTTTAATGATCGGCGTGCTCGGCGCCGGCAGTGTCTGCGCCGGCGAAGCCCCGGGGATGCGCATGGGCGTACGCGGCGAAATCACCGGGGTCGGCCCTGACTCGCTCAAGGTGCACGTCAACACGGGCGAAAACGTGGTTGTCCAGTTGACCCCGGACACCAAGCTCCGCGCCGTCACGCTGGCCAATATCGAAGACATCAAGCCCGGCAGCTACATCGGCTCGGCAGCCATTCCCCAGGAGGATGGCTCGCTGAAGGCGCTGGAGGTTCATGTCTTTCCGCCGGAGCTGGCCGGTAGCGGCGATGGCCATCGGCCGTTCGATCTGGCCAAGGGCAGCAGCATGACCAATGGCAGCGTCGGCGATCTGGTGGTGAGCAACGGCCGGGTGCTGACCGTCAACTACAAGGGCGGTCAGCAGAAGATCCTGGTGCCGGAGGACGTGCCGATCGTCAACCTGACGCCGGGGGATCGCAGCCTGCTCAAGGTGGGTGTGAAGATCGTCACCTTCGTGACCCAGAGTGCGGACGGCACGTTGACCGCGCAATCGATCTCGGCGGGCAAGGATGGTGTGAAACCACCGATGTAATGGCCCTCACCCTCTCCCCCAGGGAGAGGGGATTTTGCCCACAAAAAAAGGCGACCTCTTCAGGTCGCCTTTTTCATGTCAGCTCATGCCTTACTGGCCGTTGTAGATCTGGTCGAAGATCCCGCCGTCGTTGAAGTGGGTCTTCTGCACGCTGCGCCAGTCACCGAAGGTTTTCTCGACCGACAGGAAGTCGACTTTCGGGAAGCGGTCGGTGTACTTGGCCAGTACCGCCGGGTCACGCGGACGCAGGTAGTTGGCGGCGGCAATTTCCTGCCCTTCCGGCGACCACAGGTATTTCAGGTATTCCTCGGCGGCGGCGCGGGAGCCTTTCTTCTCGACGACTTTGTCGACCACCGACACCGGCGGCTCGGCTTCGGCGGAGACGCTCGGGTAGATGACTTCGAACTGATCGCGGCCGAATTCGCGGGCGATCATTTCCGCTTCGTTTTCGAAGGTCACCAGTACGTCGCCGATCTGGTTGGTCATGAACGTGGTGGTCGCGGCGCGGCCACCGGTATCGAGCACCGGCGCTTGCTTGAACAGCTTGCCGACGAAGTCTTTGGCCTTGTTCTCGTCACCGCCGTTTTTCAGCACGTAGCCCCAGGCCGACAGGTAGGTGTAGCGGCCGTTGCCCGAGGTTTTCGGGTTCGGCACGATCACTTGCACGCCGTCCTTGAGCAGGTCTGGCCAGTCTTTCAGGGCTTTCGGGTTGCCCTTGCGCACGATGAATACGGTGGCGGAGGTGAACGGTGCGCTGTTGTTCGGCAGACGGGTGACCCAATCCTTCGGCACCAGCTGACCGTTGTCGGCCAGGGCGTTGATGTCGGTGGCCATGTTCATGGTGATGACGTCGGCCGGCAGGCCGTCGATCACCGAGCGAGCCTGTTTGCTCGAACCGCCGAAAGACATCTGCACCGTGATGTTTTCCTTGTGTTCGGCCTGCCAGTGTTTCTGGAACGCAGTGTTGTAGTCCTTGTAGAAATCGCGCATCACGTCGTAGGACACGTTAAGCAGGGTCGGTGCGGCCTGAGCCATGCTGCCGAAGGCAAGACCTGCGGCGAGAAGTGAGGCGCCAAAGAGTTTTTTCACTGCGCATTCCTTGTTCTGTGGGGGTGTTTTTACAAAGGTGAGGCCATTTGCCAGCGACTATAGCGGGGCGCGCATAGTCGCTTAAAGATTAAAAAGAACTTTGCTTATTCCATTTTTTTGAACAACGCATTACCGCAACGGGCGCAGAAAGACGCGTCCTGTTCGTGGCTGTTTTTCTTGCACACCGGGCAGTCATGTTGCAGTTGCCCGCCGCGCATGGCGGTGGCCAGTTCGGCGGTGAAAATTCCGGTAGGCACGGCGATGATCGAATAACCGGTGATCATCACCAGCGACGAAATCACCTGGCCCAGCACGGTCCTGGGCACGATGTCGCCATAACCCACGGTGGTCAGGGTGACGATAGCCCAATAGATGCCTTTGGGAATGCTGGTGAAGCCGTGCTCCGGGCCTTCGACCACGTACATCAGCGTGCCGAACACGGTGACCAGGGTGCACACGCTGAGCAGGAACACGAGGATTTTCTGCTTGCTGCCACGCAGGGCATCGAGCAGGTAATGCGCCTGTTTCAGATACGGGCCGAGTTTGAGCACGCGGAAGATCCGCAGCATCCGGATCACCCGGATGATCAGCAGGTACTGGGCATCGCTGTAATACAGCGCGAGGATCCCGGGCACGATCGCCAGCAAGTCCACCAGCCCGTAGAAACTGAAGGCGTAGCGCAGCGGTTTGGGCGAACAGTACAGACGCAGCAAGTATTCGCCGAGAAAGATGACCGTGAAGCCCCACTCGATGTACGCCAGCATGTCGGCGTAGTTCTGGTGGATGTCATCGATGCTGTCGAGGATCACCGTCACCAGACTGGCGAGGATGATCAGCAGCAGGGTCTTGTCGAATCGACGTCCCGCGACCGTGTCAGTCTGGAAGATGACCACGTAAAGGCGATCACGCCACGTGTTGTTGCCGTTCATTCAAATCGCCCTGGCCATAAATCAGCGCAGCCTAGGTTGATTCTCCCCGTCAGCGCAAGGCGCCACGTTCATTTGCGGCTGACGCATCAGGCGAATGCCGCTACGCAGCAGCCAGCAGGCAAGGATGAAAGGCGCCGTGAGAGTCGCCAGGCCAAGAGCCGCGAACAGCGGCGTCACCAGCAGCGCCAGGCTGATGCCGAACAGCGGCAGCCAGGGTTGCTGGCGTTGGGCGCTGAAGGCGAGGGCCGCGAGTACCGCGTTGTAGCTACCCAGACCGAGCAACGCGACCTGACTGTCGTGGTGCAACAGGCTGGAACCCAGACCGAACGCCGAGGCCAGCAGCGCCCAGGCAAATGCCCGGCGATCGGCGATCAGCAGACCGGCGGCGATCAATGCACCGGCCAGCGTATGGTCTAGGAACATCACCTGACCGAAGCCCTTCAGGACGGTACCGAGCAGGTTCAGCGTGTTCGCTTCAAGCGCCGGAGCCGGCGTCGAGGGCTCGGCGAAACACAGGAATGCCCAGCCCAGCAACACGAACGGCGCGGTGTAGGCGGGCAGGTATTCGGTAAGACGTGCGCGTTTGAGCCATTGCTGCGTGATCATCGCGCTCAGGCCGCCGGCGGCCAGAATCAGCGGTGGCAGCATCGGCGACCAGGGGAAATACAGGCTCAGCAATAGACCGATCAGCACGCCGTTGTAGCTGAACAATCCGGCCTGACGATCAGCCTTGGCGTAGTTGCGGCGTTGCGCGGTGAGCAACCCGGCTACAGCGCCGAGCAGCGCGCCAGCGAACAGCACCGGCGCGGTAAATAAAATGGCCAAAAGGCACAGCAGGCCACACAAAGGGTGGCGCTGCAGGAAGATCTGACTGAAACCGTTGAGCAAGGCTTCGGCCCAGTCGGGGCAGTGGGTATTGAAATGGTTGGCAGGCATGGCAGTTCTAAAAGTCAGTGAAACCGAGTCACCTGCTTCGCCAGCAGGCTGGCTCCCACATTGAATCTTTGTTCAGTCATCGAGTTTGTGGTGCACACAAATCAACTGTGGGAGCGAGCCTGCTCGCGAAGAGGCCGGTGAGGCGCTAAATCAATGTTTCGATCCGCAGCGAATTAGTCGACCCCGGCTGACCAAACGGCACACCCGCGGTGATCAGCAACGTATCGCCACGCTCGGCCATTCCTTGAGCCTGAGCGATTTCCAGCGCGGTCGAGCACACTTCGTCCACCTGGCGCAGGCGATCATTGACCACCGAGTGAATACCCCACGCCACGCTCAAGCGGCGAGCGGTCTGCAGGTTCGGCGTCAGGTTGAGAATCGGCGCCTTCGGCCGTTCCCGCGATGCGCGCAGGCTCGATGCGCCGGACTCGCTGTAGTTGACCAGCACCGCCACCGGCAGCACGTTGCTGATGCGGCGAATCGCGCAGCTGATGGCATCGGACACGGTCGCTTCGGCTTTCGGCCGGCTGACGTCGAGCTGGGTCTGATAGTCCGGACCGTTTTCGACCTGGCGGATGATCTTGCTCATCATCTGCACGGCTTCCAGCGGGTATTCGCCGGACGCGGTTTCTGCCGACAGCATCACCGCATCGGCGCCTTCGGCCACGGCGTTGGCCACGTCGGTGACTTCGGCGCGGGTCGGGGCCGGGGAGAAGCGCATCGACTCAAGCATCTGCGTCGCTACCACCACCGGTTTGCCGAGCTGACGGCAGGTGGTGATGATGTTTTTCTGGATCTGCGGCACGCTTTCGGCCGGCACTTCTACGCCCAGGTCACCACGGGCCACCATGATCGCGTCGCTCAGCTCGGCGATTTCACGCAGTTGCTCGACGGCCGACGGCTTCTCGATTTTCGCCATCAGGAACGCCTTGTCACCGATCAGCTCGCGGGCCTCGATGATGTCTTGCGGGCGCTGTACGAACGACAGCGCGACCCAATCCACACCCAGTTCGAGACCGAAGCTCAGGTCGCGACGATCCTTGGTGGTCAGCGGGCTCAGGTCGAGCACGGCCTGCGGCACGTTCACGCCTTTGCGATCCGACAGTTCGCCACCGTTGAGCACGGTGGTGTCGATCGCGTCGCTGTATTTGGTGACGACCCGCAGACGCAGTTTGCCGTCATCGAGCAGCAGATCCATGCCGGCTTCCAGTGCCGCGATGATCTCCGGATGCGGCAGGTTCACCCGGCGTTCGTCGCCCGGTGTCGCGTCCAGATCGAGGCGAAAAGCCTGACCTCGATGCAGTTGCACCTTGCCGTCAGCGAACTTGCCGACCCGTAGTTTCGGCCCCTGCAAGTCCATCAGGATGCCGAGCGGATAGTTGAGCTGGCGCTCGACTTCGCGGATCCACTGATAGCGCTTGGCGTGGTCGGCGTGATCGCCGTGGCTGAAGTTGAGGCGGAAGATGTTGACCCCGGCCTCGACCAGCTCGCGGATGTCTTCGATGCCGTCGACGGCAGGCCCGAGGGTGGCGAGGATTTTGACCTTTTTGTCAGGCGTCATGATTTGGAACTCTCGAGGATCAGAATGGCGCGGAAGTCGTTGACGTTGGTGCGGGTCGGCTCGGTAACGATCAGCGCATCGAGCGCCGCGAAGTAGCCGTAGCCGTTGTTGTTGTCCAGCTCGTCGCTGGCGCTCAGGCCCAGGGCGGCGGCGCGTGAGTAGCTGTCCGGGGTCATGATCGCGCCGGCGTTGTCTTCCGAGCCGTCGATGCCGTCGGTGTCACCGGCCAGTGCATAGACGCCGGGCTGGCCCTTGAGGTTGTCGGTAAGGCTGAGGAGGAATTCGGCGTTGCGTCCGCCACGACCATTGCCGCGCACGGTCACCGTGGTTTCGCCGCCGGAGAGAATCACGCACGGTGCCGCCAGGGGCTGACCGTGATGAATGATCTGGCGCGCGATACCGGCGTGGACTTTCGCCACTTCCCGGGATTCGCCTTCCAGGTCGCCGAGGATCAGCGTGCTGAAACCGGCCTGACGGCATTTCACCGCTGCAGCATCCAGCGATTGTTGAGGGCGGGCGATCAACTGGAAGTGACTGCGGGCCAGGCTCGGGTCACCGGGTTTGACGGTTTCCGATTCCGGGCTTTGCAGCCAGGTGCGCACGGAAGCCGGAATTTCGATGCCGTAGCGCTTGATGATCGCCAGTGCTTCGGCGCTGGTGCTCGGGTCGGCCACGGTCGGGCCGGAGGCGATGACCGTGGCGAGGTCGCCCGGTACATCGGAAATTGCGTAGGTATAAACAGTTGCCGGCCAGCAGGCCTTGCCCAGGCGTCCGCCCTTGATCGCCGAGAGGTGCTTGCGTACGCAGTTCATCTCGCCGATGGTCGCGCCGGATTTGAGCAGGGCTTTGTTGATCGACTGTTTGTCGGCCAGGGTGATGCCTTCGGCCGGCAGCGCCAGCAGGGCAGAGCCGCCGCCGGACAGCAGGAAAATCACGCGGTCCTCTTCGGTCAGGTTGCTGACCAGTTCCAGTACGCGTTTGGCCACGGCCAGACCGGCAGCGTCCGGCACCGGATGCGCCGCTTCGACCACTTCGATTTTTTCGCACGGGGCGCCGTGACCGTAGCGGGTCACCACAAGGCCCGAGACTTCACCTTCCCAGCAGCGCTCGACCACTTGTGCCATGGCAGCGGCGGCCTTGCCGGCGCCGATGACGATCACGCGACCTGTGCGGTCGGCCGGCAGATGGGCTTCGAGGACCTGGTTCGGATGGGCCGCGTCGATGGCTGTGGCAAACAGCTCGCGCAGCAGTTGTTGCGGATCGACCGACATGGCGGGCTCCCGGAATTCTTGTTATTGGGGGATGCGTACCTTGTGGGAGCGAGCCGGCTCGCGAAGACGGTGTGTCAGTCAACAGATCCGTTGAATGTGAATCCGCTTTCGCGAGCAGGCTCGCTCCCACAGGTTTGATGCGGTTTGGCAGGGCTTACTGCTTGTCGCGAATCGAGAAATTGGCCATGTGTTCCAGGCCCTTGATCAGCGCCGAGTGGTCCCAGTTGCTGCCACCGATGGCCGCGCAGGTGCTGAACACTTGCTGGGCGTTGGCGGTGTTCGGCAGGTTGATGCTCAGCTCCTTGGCGCCTTGCAGGGCCAGGTTCAGGTCCTTCTGGTGCAGGCTGATGCGGAAGCCCGGATCGAAGGTGCCCTTGATCATGCGCTCGCCGTGCACTTCGAGGATCTTCGAGGAGGCGAAACCACCCATCAGCGCTTCACGCACCTTGGCCGGATCAGCACCGTTTTTCGAAGCAAACAGCAGGGCTTCGGCGACGGCCTGAATGTTCAACGCAACGATGATCTGGTTCGCCACCTTGGCGGTCTGACCGTCGCCATTGCCGCCGACCAGGGTGATGTTCTTGCCCATGGCCTGGAACAGCGGCAGCGCGCGTTCGAAGGCATCGGCATCGCCACCGACCATGATGCTCAGGGTCGCGGCCTTGGCGCCGACTTCACCCCCGGACACCGGGGCGTCGAGGTACTGCGCGCCTTTTTCGTTGATCTTCGCGGCGAACGCCTTGGTGGCGGTCGGCGAGATCGAGCTCATGTCGATCACCACCTTGCCTTTGCCGATACCGGCCGCAACACCGTCGGCGCGGAACAGCACGTCTTCGACCTGCGGGGTATCCGGCACCATGACGATGATGAATTCAGCTTCCTGGGCCACTTCTTTCGGGTTGGCCAGGGCGACGGCGCCAGCGGCGACCAGATCGGCAGGCGCGGCGTCGTGGTGCGCCGACAGGAACAGGCTGTGACCGGCTTTCTGCAGGTTCGAAGCCATTGGGTGGCCCATGATGCCGGTGCCGATAAATCCGATTTTAGCCATGAGAAATTCCTCTTGTTTTTGTCTTGCTCAAGCAAATGGGGGGTCAGATCGCGTTATGGGTCTTCAGCCAGCCGAGGCCCGCTTCAGTGGTGGTCAGCGGTTTGTATTCGCAGCCGACCCAACCCTGATAACCGATGCGATCGAGGTGTTCGAACAGGAAGCGGTAGTTGATCTCACCGGTGCCTGGTTCGTTGCGGCCCGGGTTGTCGGCCAGTTGCACATGGTTGATTTCGGCCAGGTGCGATTGCAGGGTGCGAGCCAGATCGCCTTCCATGATTTGCATGTGATAGATGTCGTATTGCAGGAACAGGTTGGCGCTGCCGACCTGTTCGCGAATCGACAGGGCCTGCGCCGTGTTGTTGAGGTAGAAACCCGGGATGTCGCGGGTGTTGATCGCTTCCATCACCAGTTTGATGCCGACGGCTTGCAGCTTTTCGGCGGCGTACTTGAGGTTGGCGACGAAGGTCTTTTCAACGGTGGCATCGTCCACGCCCTGCGGACGGATACCGGCCAGGCAGTTGACCTGGGTGTTGCCCAGTACCTGGGCGTAAGCGATGGCCAGATCGACACCGGCGCGGAACTCTTCGACCCGGTCCGGCAGGCACGCGATACCGCGCTCGCCCTTGGCCCAGTCACCGGCCGGTAGGTTGAACAGCACTTGGGTCAGACCGTTGGCGTCGAGCCTGGCCTTGATTTCGGCAGAGTTGAAATCGTACGGGAACAGGTACTCGACACCGCTGAAGCCTGCCTTGGCGGCGGCGTCGAAACGGGCAAGGAAATCCTGTTCGGTGAACAGCATGGACAGGTTGGCTGCGAAACGCGGCATGGTGGTCTCCCGTAAATCTTGTGAGGTTCCCCTTGTGGGAGCGGGCTTGTGTGGCGAGGGAGCTTGCTCCCGTTCGGCTGCGAAGCAGTCGCAAAGCTTTCGGGGACGCTTCGCACCCTGGCGGGAGCAAGCTCCCTCGCCACATGGCCCGCTCCCACAGGGAGAGCAATCAGCAGTTAATCGAGCAGCGAAATCGCCGTTGGCGCATCGTTACCGACCAGCGCCAGGTCTTCGAATTCGTTGACGGCGTTGATCTCGGTACCCATGGAGATGTTGGTCACACGCTCCAGAATGATTTCGACGATCACCGGCACCTTGAACTCTTCGATCAGCTCTTCGGCCTTGCGCAGGGCAGGGGCGATGTCGGCCGGTTCGAACACACGCAGCGCCTTGCAGCCCAGGCCTTCGGCGACGGCGATGTGGTCGACGCCATAACCGTTGAGTTCCGGCGCGTTCAGGTTATCGAAGGACAGCTGCACGCAGTAGTCCATTTCAAACCCGCGCTGGGCCTGGCGGATCAGACCCAGATACGAGTTGTTCACCACGACGTGGATGTACGGCAGATTGAACTGAGCGCCGACCGCCAGTTCTTCGATCATGAACTGGAAGTCATAGTCCCCCGACAGGGCCACGACTTTCCGGTCCGGATCGGCCTTCACCACGCCCAGCGCTGCCGGAATGGTCCAGCCCAACGGGCCGGCCTGGCCGCAGTTGATCCAGTGACGCGGCTTGTAGACGTGCAGGAACTGCGCGCCGGCAATCTGCGACAGACCGATGGTGCTGACGTAGCAGGTGTCCTTGCCGAACACCTGGTTCATTTCTTCGTAAACGCGCTGCGGCTTGACCGGCACGTTGTCGAAGTGGGTCTTGCGTTGCAGGCTGGACTTGCGCTGCTGGCAGTCTTTCAACCATGCGCTGCGATTTTTCAGTTTGCCGGCGGCTTGCCATTCACGGGCGACTTCGATGAACACGGTCAGCGCGGCAGCGGCGTCGGACACGATGCCCAGGTCCGGGGTGAACACGCGGCCGATCTGGGTGCCTTCGATGTCGACGTGAATGAACTTGCGGCCTTCGGTGTAGACATCGACCGAACCGGTGTGACGGTTGGCCCAGCGGTTACCGATGCCCAGTACCACGTCGGATTTCAGCAAGGTGGCGTTGCCGTAGCGGTGCGAAGTCTGCAGACCGACCATGCCGACCATCAGCGGGTGATCGTCCGGGATGGTGCCCCAGCCCATCAGAGTCGGGATGACCGGGATGCCGGTCAGCTCGGCGAACTCCACCAGCAGGTCACTGGCGTCGGCGTTGATGATGCCGCCACCGGCCACCAGCAATGGACGCTCGGCCTGATCGAGCAGTGCCAGGGCCTTTTCAACCTGCACGCGAGTGGCGCTCGGCTTGGCCAGCGGCAGCGGCTGGTAGGCGTCGATATCGAATTCGATTTCGGCCATCTGTACGTCGAACGGCAGGTCGATCAGCACCGGGCCCGGACGGCCGGAGCGCATTTCATAGAAGGCTTTCTGGAACGCGTAAGGTACCTGGCCCGGCTCCAGGACAGTGGTCGCCCACTTTGTCACCGGCTTGACGATGCTGGTGATGTCGACGGCCTGGAAGTCTTCCTTGTGCATACGGGCACGTGGCGCCTGGCCGGTGATGCAGAGAATCGGGATCGAGTCTGCGGAGGCGCTGTACAGACCGGTGACCATGTCGGTGCCGGCCGGGCCGGAGGTGCCGATGCACACGCCGATGTTACCGGCCTTGGTGCGGGTGTAGCCCTCGGCCATGTGCGAGGCGCCTTCAACGTGGCGAGCGAGGACGTGATCGATGCCACCGACTTTCTTCAGGGCGGAATACAGCGGGTTGATCGCAGCACCCGGAATGCCAAAAGCGGTATCGACCCCTTCACGGCGCATCACCAGAACGGCGGCTTCGATTGCTCTCATTTTGCTCATGGTTTTGTGCCTCTTTACGTTTTGTAATTGTATACAAGTGGCTTTGCGCAGAGTGTATTCACGGCGGACGGCGCAGGTCAATCCATTTTCTCAAGCGCCTGTTTCATTCGTCGGAAGCCGATTCTGCTGTGGCTTTTCGTCGCATGGGGCGCTTTTCGAGAATTATTGTATACAAAAAAATAATTCATTGTGTTCTATTTGTGGCATCGGGCTGCGGCACAAACGCGCAGTCCAACGGCTTTCCCAATAACAAAATGAGGACGGCACCATGAGCGCTTTAACCTTGAAAGTTGCAGTCAATCTGGTCAACGAAGCCATCAGCGCAGGACGGGCCATTTCCGCTGCGCCGCTGACCATCGCGGTACTGGACACCGGCGGCCACCTGATCACCTTGCAACGCGAAGACGGCGCCAGCCTGCTGCGCCCGAACATCGCCATCGGCAAAGCCTGGGGCGCCATCGCCCTGGGCAAGGGCTCACGCCTGTTGGCTCTGGACGCACAACAACGCCCGGCCTTCATCGCCGCACTCAACAGCATGGGGCAGGGCAGCGTCGTTCCGGCACCGGGCGGTGTGTTGATCCGAGATCAGGCGGGTAACGTGCTGGGAGCGATCGGCATCAGCGGCGATCTGTCGGATGTCGATGAGCAGGTGGCGATCAAGGCTGTAGAGGCCCTGGATCTGCGGGCGGATGCGGGGGTGGCGGCTTGATATTCGGCGTTTGAACTGACGTCATCGCGAGCACGCTTGCTCTCACTCTGGATTCAAAGATTGGACATAAAATGTCTGAACACCTCAAATCCCCTGTGGGAGCGAGCCTGCTCGCGAAGGCGGTCTCAAGTACACATTTTGCTAATAGCCTGTCTGACCTTCAGCCCTGCGCAAGACTAGTCTGTTCATGCACAGAACATGAAAAAGACAAAGGAATGTCGGATCTATCAGCTTCACATCGCCTGCGCATCGGCCGCTTCTCCGAACCTCATCGTATTTATCTGCTGACCACCAATACTGCACGCCGGGTACCGGTATTCAGCGACTTCATGCTTGGGCGGCTGGTTGTCAGCCAATTTCGAGCCGCACAGGAGGAGGGCTTTGCCAATTCACTGGCATGGGTTGTCATGCCTGACCATTTCCACTGGTTGATCGAGCTCAAAAGAGGATCTCTGGGGGAATTGATGCAACGAACCAAATCACTGAGCACCAAGGCAGTGAGCCGTGTCACCGGTCTCAAGGCTGGACTCTGGCAGCAGGGATATCATGACCGGGCACTGCGTAAAGAGGAGGATCTGGTGAAGTTGGCACGCTACGTCGTAGCCAATCCGTTGCGGGCTGGCCTGGTCGAAAAGCTGGGCGACTACCCATTGTGGGACGCGATATGGGTTTGAGCTGGAACCGTGTCGCCACCATTCGCGAGCAGGCTCGCTCCCACATTGAGTTTGTGGCGTCCACCAATTCCCTGCTCGCGATGCGGTCAGTTCGATCTGTCAGTCCGGCTCGCAGCCTTTGAGCACCAACCGAATGATGGTTTGCGCCGCGGCCTCATAGTCCGCTTCATCCAGCTTTTCCTTGCCGGTCACGGCGGAGATCTGCCAGTCGAAGTCGGCGTAGGTCTGGGTCGCGGCCCAGATGCTGAACATCAGATGGTTGGGGTCGATCGGGGCGATCTGGCCGCGGTCGATCCAGATCTGGATGCAATCGATGTTGTGTTTGGCCTGGCTGTTCAGTTGCTCGACCAGGTCGGCGCTCAGGTGCGGGGCGCCGTGCATGATCTCGCTGGCGAACACCTTCGAGGCAAACGGCAGGTCACGGGAGATGCGGATCTTGGAGCGGATGTAGCCGCTCAGCACTTCGCTCGGTACACCGTCCGGGTTGAACGGGGTCGAAGCCTGCAGGATCGGCACGATGATGCTTTCCAGCACCTCGCGGTAGAGGTTTTCCTTGGACTTGAAGTAGTAGTAGACGTTGGGCTTGGGCAATCCCGCCTTGGCGGCGATGTCGCTGGTTTTGGTCGCAGCGAAGCCCTTGTCGGCAAACTCTTCACTGGCGGCACGCAGGATCAGTTCTTTGTTGCGCTCGCGGATTGTGCTCATAAACCCGGTGGTTCCTTGCCTGTTCTGGCGGTTGCGCATGGTAGCACCGGCCTCGCGCGGCGCTCAACAATGCACCGTGCGGCCCGCAGTCACGGTATGCTGCGCTGCATTATTCACATAAGGAAACAAGGTTCATGGCAGGAAGCAGTTTGCTGGTGCTGATCGACGACATCGCCACCGTGCTGGACGATGTGGCGCTGATGAGCAAAATGGCCGCCAAAAAGACCGCCGGCGTGCTCGGCGATGACCTGGCGCTCAATGCCCAGCAAGTCTCTGGCGTACGCGCCGAGCGGGAAATTCCCGTGGTGTGGGCGGTGGCCAAGGGTTCGTTCGTCAACAAATTGATCCTGGTGCCGTCGGCGCTGGCGATCAGTGCCTTCGTGCCATGGCTGGTGACGCCGTTGTTGATGGTCGGCGGCGCCTATCTGTGCTTCGAGGGCTTCGAAAAACTCGCACACCCGTTACTGCACGGCAAGGACGAAGATCAGGCCGGGCATGCGCAACTGACCGAAGCGGTGGCCGATCCAGCGACCGATCTGGTGGCCTACGAGAAGGACAAGATCAAAGGCGCAATCCGCACCGACTTCATCCTCTCGGCGGAAATCATCGCCATCACCCTCGGCACCGTGGCCGAGGCTTCGCTGACCCAGCAAGTGATCGTCATGTCGGGCATTGCCGTGGTCATGACCGTGGGCGTTTATGGTCTGGTAGCCGGTATCGTCAAGCTCGACGACCTCGGCCTGTGGCTGACGCAGAAGCCCGGCGCTGCAGCTAAACGCATCGGCAACGCCATCCTGCGCGCCGCCCCCTACATGATGAAAGGCCTGTCGGTGATCGGCACGGCAGCCATGTTCCTGGTGGGCGGCGGGATCCTGACTCACGGTATTCCCGTGGTGCATCACTGGATCGAAAGCGTGGGTGCAGCAGCGGGTAGCGCAGGGTTTGCGGTACCGGTGTTGCTCAATGGCGTGGCGGGCGTTGTTGCGGGAGCGGTGGTGCTGGCTGTTGTCTCGGTCGTCGGCAAGCTCTGGAAAGCACTGAAGGGCTGATTTTCTACTCAATGAAAAAGGCCATTGGATCCCCATCCAATGGCCTTTTTTTGTGGCTGCCGGTTTTACTCGGCGATCTGCAGCTTGCGCGATTCGGTGTACACGTAGCGCACCTTCTCGTATTCGAACGGCGAGTTCATCTGACCGTAGCGGAAGTGGGTCTGATAACGCTTGTCGACGGCGCGCAGGGCCCAGATTTCCGGATGGTTTTCGCTGACTTTCGACACGTTCAGGTAGTTGATCGCCGATTCGGCGGTGTAGTCCACGGCCAGACCTGCGGTGTCGCGCAGGTTCGACGGGCCGAGGATCGGCAGCACGAAATAGGCACCGCCCGGTACACCGTAGAAGCCCAGGGTCTGGCCGAAGTCTTCGTTCTGGCGCGGCAGGCCCATGGCGGTGGCCGGGTCCCACAGGCCGGCAATGCCGATGGTGGTGTTGAGCAGCAGGCGCGCAGTGGTTTCCATCGAGCGCTTGCCCTTGAACTGCAACAGGCTGTTGACCAGATTCGGTACGTCGCCAAGGTTGTTGAAGAAGTTGCTCACGCCGGTACGCACGAAGCTCGGCGTGATGTAACGATAACCATCGACCACCGGCAGGAACACCCATTGGTCGAAGCGGTAGTTGAAGTGGTAGACCCGGCGGTTCCATGACTCCAGCGGGTCATACACGTTCAAGGCGTTGAGCGTCGAGCGCTCGAACTCGCGCTGGTCCAGACCCGGGTTGAACTTGAGTTTGGACAGGGGCTCCTTGAAGCCGTCACTGTCGACCACCACCGGTGCGTTGGCTTTGCTGTTGTCGGCCTGGGCCACGCCTGCACAGAGTAACGCTGCAAACAGCAGGAGATATTTAGCCACGGAAGAACTCCAGCATGGCGTCGCTGTTGACGCGGTAGTTAAGGTTGCCGCAATGGCCGCCCAGTGGGTAAACCGTCAGCCGATCGCCGAAGGTCTTGCGCAGGAAGCCGAGGTCGCCCGGGCCGAGGATCACGTCGTCGGCGTTGTGCATCACGGCGATTTTCGGGCTGTCGTGCAAGTAGTCCTTGAGGGCGTACAGGCTGACCTGATCGATCAGTTGCAACAGACTGCCGCCGTCGGTGCGGGCACGCCACATCGGGATCACCTGTTCGGTCAGGTAGCAGTCGAAGTCGCATTGCAGCGCACGCTTGAGGAACGGCGTGAGGCTGGTGCCTTCGGTGATCGGGAATTTCGGCGGAGTGATCAGGCCCCGACGGTTGATCAGGTCCGAGGTGAAGGCAATGTCCGCCGCCGAGAAGCGGAACGAGGTGCCGATCAGCATCGCCATCTGCTCGTTGCTCAGGTGCTGCTTTGACTGCTGGAAGTCATAGAGCAGCGCGTCGTTGAGGTCGATGTAGCCTTTCTGCTGGAAGTAACGGGTCAGCTTGGCCAGCACCAGTTCATAGAAGGTGGTGCTGTTGTTGATGCCCTTGACCTCGGTCTGCACCAGCTTGTCGAGGTTGGTGATCGAGGTGTACAGGTTGACCGGCGGATTGAGCAGCAGGACTTTCTTGAAGTTGAAGCTGCGGCGGGTTTCGTCCAGGTGGGCAACGAACGCTGCGTCCAGCGCACCGAGGCTGTAGCCGCTCAGGTAATAGTCGGTGACCGGCACTTTCGGGTTTTGCGCGCGCACGGCCTGCATCACCCGGTACATGTCTTCGGCGTCTTCCTTGGTCACGCCGGGGGTGGCGAAACGCGAGGCGGCGCTCATGAAGTCGAAACTGGTGGGGGAGGACAGCTGCACCACATGGTAGCCGGCCTTGTAGTAGAGCTTTTTCAGGTATTCGTTGAGGCTGCTGTCATAGCGCGCGCCGGTACCGGCAATCAGGAAGATCAGCGGGGCCGCCTTGTCCTGGGTGGCGATGCGGTAGGTGAGCTTTTTCACTGCCCAGAAATTGTCCGGCAGGATGAACTCGCGTTCCGGACGCAGGGTGATGCTGCGGTCGCTCTGATGGATGTCGTCGTCCGACGGCAACTCCGGACGCAGGTCCGGCGGCGTGGTGGCGATGGTCGCTTCGAACGGGTTGGTCAGGGGAAAGCCATAACTGGCGGCATCGATATCCACCGCCAGCGCGGACGCACTCAGAATAAGGCCGCCAAACAGGGCGGCGAAGCGCAAGGATCGGAGCATGAGTGAATCCCTTAAAGAAAGGTGCCGAATGAGGTTCGCAGGCTATGACCACTGGGTTTGCGCCAAAGTGCCGTGCCGCGGCACCCAACTGACGGAATTCGGGGTAATAGTAGCCGGACGATACACGTTGCACCGATCGAAAGACCAGTTAAGAGTTGTTAGTTCTTGCACATGGCGGGCAGGCGATTAAGCTGGCCGCCGATTTCATCGATTGGAGTGTTCCATGTCCCGCCGCTTGCCCGTGATTCTGCTGCTTGTTCTGTTGCCGTTATGGCTGGCCGCCAGTTACGGCGCGCGTTATGGCTTCATGGAAGACGCGCAGTGGGTGGGCATCTGTGTGGATGAGGCGAGTCGTTGGGAATGTTCGGTGCGTTCGAACCTGGGCCTGATGATTCATTTCCAGATACTCGGCTGGGCGGCGGTCGCGGCTGCAGTGATCGGTTTTGTCCTGCCCGGACGGGCAGGGTGGTGGCTGGCGGTGCTGGCGCTGGTGTTCGGGTTGCCGGCGCTGGCGTTGTACAACACCACGCTGGCGGTGTTTGCGGTGGTGATTGCGGGATTGCGACTGGTGCGGGAATCTCGCAGCGTCTGACAGTCAGTCATCGCGGGCAAGCCGGCTCCCACAGGTTCTGTGCCTGCACTGATCAAGTGTGGGAGCTGGCTTGCCAGCGAAGAGGCCGGTTCAGCCTCTGAAGATCAGCGGTTGCGAACCCGCAGGCAGCGCCACAACGCCGCCACCATCAGCAGGCTCACCAGTGCCCAGCCCCACGCCTGCTGGTTCTGCAATCCTTCACGGAACAGCTGCGGCGCAATACCCGCACCGATGATGAAGGTCAGCAAGGCGATTTCCCGACGCGGGACGTTCACCGGATGGCACAGATAGACCAGCGCCGGCAGGATGAACGCCATGCTCGCGAAGCTGCGATAGCGCGGGTCGAACACCATCTCCAGCATCATGATCGCGCCGGCAAAACCGGCGGCCGCTACCAGCCAGCCGGCCCGGCGTTCGAACAGGGCGAAGGCGCGTTCACGCCAGCCATGGCGGGCGCTCAAGGTCAGCGCGGCGTGGGCCAGGATCAGCAGATTCAGCGCAGTCAGCAAGCCGACCCACAGCCATTCGCTGGTGAACCGCGTGGTCACGCGCGCCAGATCGCCCCAGGCACCGATGGAGCAGGCGGCCAGCGCGCCGAGCAGCGGCAGGATCAGGGCGCTGCGGGTGGTACGCACGCGACCGGCCAGCAGCAGCGTGCCAAGGAAAATCAACCCGCCGACGCCCAGCCATTCTTTCCAGTACGGCACGTTGGTCACCGGCCCGGCGAGTACACCCTTGTCCTGGCGATCGGCATCGAACAGCCCCCAGTAACCGCCGACCGCACCTTCGCTACCGCGTTTCCATGGCTGATCGAAAGCTTCGATCAGGTTGTAATGCCAGCCTTGCTGTTCGGCCAGCGTGACAAAACCCCGAATGAACCTGGCTTCGTTGACCCGGCTTGGCAGCGCGGTCTCTCGCTGACGGCCTTCGCTTGGCCAGCCGGTTTCGCCAATCATCACGTCCTTGGGCGCGAATTTGTTGCCGAACACCTGGCGCACATCTGCCACGTGTTGCAGGGCAGTGTCGATGTTCGATGGATCGTCTTCCCAGTACGGCAGCAAATGAATGGTCAGGAAATCCACCGCCGGTGCGACTTCCGGATGCTTGAGCCAGAACTCCCAGACATCGGCATAGGTCACCGGCTGCCTGATGTGGCTTTTGACCTTGTTGATCAGCCTGGCCAGTTGCGCACCGGTCACTTCCTTGCGCAGCAAGGCTTCGTTGCCGACGATCACGGCGCTGACCACATCCGGGTTGGCGTTGGCCGAAGCGATCAGCAGGTCGACTTCTTTTTCAGTGTCCACCGGGTTGCTGTTGACCCAGGCGCCGATCATCAACTTCAAACCATGCTTGCGCGCCAGCTCCGGCAGGGCTTCGAGGCCGGCCATGGAATAGGTGCGGATGCATTCGAAGCGGGTGGCGAGCAGGGCAAGGTCGGCGTCCATGCGCTCCGGGCGCAACTTGAACGGCACGTCGAACGGCGACTGATCCTTGTCGAACGGCGTGTAGGACGCGCACTGCAACTTGTGGGTCGGGGTGGTGACATCCGGCAGGATCACCGGTTTGCCAAGGCCGTACCAGAAACCGCAAAGGGCGAACAGGCCGAGCAGGCAGGCGAACAGATAGGGAAAAAGGGGAAAGCGGGAAGTCGCGGACATGGTCAGGCCGAGTGGCTGCAAAGCGACGCATGTTACCTGCATTTATAGAGGGGTGGTGGTCCGGATGATTTTGACATGCAAAGTTCGAGCGGATTGTCTGGCGCCAAATATTCAGACGCAGTTAATGGCTTTCTGATGTCGTTTCTCGTTGCTTCGAGGTCGCTGGCAGAGCAGGTCGCCGACGGCGTCAGGTCGATGATCGAATCATCAGTACTCCGCTGATGTTCGAAAGAGTTTGCGGTCAGGCGTGATGGAGGCGCCGTGCACCATAACAATACGTTGACGATGCCCGGCATCCGTCGGGCGCAGCATTTCGGGGAAGTAACGATGAAGATGCGACGACTTTTAGGCGCAGGTGCCGCTCTGGTGCTTGCGATGAGTTCCACATTCGCCAGCGCTGAAAAACAGACCCTGAACATCGGTTACGTTGACGGCTGGTCCGACAGCGTGGCAACCACCCACGTGGCGGCCGAGGTAATCAAACAGAAACTCGGCTACGACGTGAAACTGCAGGCCGTCGCCACCGGGATCATGTGGCAGGGCGTTGCCACCGGTAAACTCGACGCCATGCTGTCGGCCTGGCTGCCGGTGACCCACGGCGAATACTGGGCGAAGAACAAGGATCTGGTCGTCGACTACGGCCCGAACTTCAAGGACGCGAAAATCGGCCTGATCGTGCCGGAGTACGTCAAAGCCAAATCCATCGAAGACCTGAAAACCGACGACAGCTTCAAGAAGCGTATCGTCGGCATCGACGCCGGTTCGGGTGTAATGCTCAAGACCGACCAGGCGATCAAGGACTACGACCTGACCGGCTATCAACTCAAGGCCAGTTCCGGCGCCGGCATGATCGCCGAGCTGACCCGTGCCGAGAAAAAGAACGAATCCATCGCCGTGACCGGCTGGGTGCCGCACTGGATGTTCGCCAAGTGGAAACTGCGCTTCCTTGAGGACCCGAAAGGCGTGTACGGCGCGGCTGAAACCGTGAACAGCATCGGCAGCAAGGAGCTGGACGCCAAGGCGCCGGAAGTGGCGAAGTTCCTGAAGAACTTCCAGTGGGCCTCCAAGGACGAAATCGGTCAGGTCATGCTGGCGATCCAGGACGGTGCCAAGCCTGAAGCCGCGGCCAAGGACTGGGTGGCCAAACACCCGGACCGCGTGGCTGAATGGACTAAGTAATCCTCAATCGGTTCTGTTCACCGCACACCCTGTGGGAGCGGGCTTGCTCGCGATGGCGTCCTGTCAGTCACCTGTGGAGTCGACTGGCAGATTGCATCGCGAGCAGGCTCGCTCCCACATTTATTTGTACAGTCCTGAAATTGGCAGAACGGTCATGGCGTTCTACTACTAAGGTCGTCTGGAAGCCGGCTCGCAGCCGCATACAGTGGATACGTTCCAAAAATAAAAATCTGTGCTGCGAGGATAAAAACAATGAACGACAGCATTTACCTCTCGATTCAGAACAGCCCGCGCTTCAAGGAGCTGGTGAAGAAAAGGGAAAGGTTCGCCTGGATACTCTCGGCGATCATGCTAGGGCTCTACTCCGGATTCATCCTGCTGATCGCGTACGGGCCGCAATTGCTCGGGACCCGAATCAGTGCCGGCTCATCGATTACCTGGGGCATTCCCATCGGTGTCGGGCTGATTGTCTCGGCATTCATTCTGACCGGTATCTACGTGCGCCGCGCCAATGGCGAATTCGACGACCTGAACAATGCGATTCTCAAGGAGGCTCAGCAATGATCCGGCGTCTACTGGCTCTATTGAGCATCGCAGCGTTCGCTCCAGCCTCCTGGGCCGCTGACGCCCTGACCGGCGAAGTCCACAAACAACCGCTCAACGTTTCCGCGATCGTCATGTTCGTGGTGTTCGTCGGCGCGACCCTGTGCATCACTTACTGGGCCTCCAAACGCAACAAGTCGGCCGCCGACTACTATGCGGCGGGCGGCAAGATCACCGGTTTCCAGAACGGCCTGGCGATTGCCGGTGACTACATGTCCGCGGCGTCCTTCCTGGGGATTTCCGCACTGGTGTTCACCTCCGGCTACGACGGCCTGATCTATTCGATCGGCTTCCTGGTGGGCTGGCCGATCATTCTGTTCCTGATCGCCGAGCGTCTGCGTAACCTGGGCAAATACACCTTTGCCGACGTGGCGTCGTACCGCCTCGGGCAAACCCAGATCCGCACGCTGTCGGCCTGCGGCTCGCTGGTGGTGGTGGCGTTCTACCTGATCGCGCAAATGGTCGGTGCCGGCAAGCTGATCCAGCTGCTGTTCGGCCTCGACTACCACGTTGCGGTGATTCTGGTCGGTATCCTGATGTGCCTTTACGTGCTGTTCGGCGGCATGCTGGCAACCACCTGGGTGCAGATCATCAAGGCGGTGCTGTTGCTGTCCGGTGCCTCGTTCATGGCGCTGATGGTGATGAAGCACGTCAACTTCGACTTCAACACCCTGTTCTCCGAATCGATCAAGGTTCACGCCAAGGGCGAAGCGATCATGAGCCCCGGCGGCCTGGTGAAAGACCCGATCTCGGCGTTCTCCCTCGGTCTGGCACTGATGTTCGGTACTGCCGGCCTGCCGCACATCCTGATGCGCTTCTTCACCGTGAGTGACGCGAAAGAAGCCCGCAAGAGCGTGCTGTACGCTACCGGTTTCATCGGTTACTTCTACATCCTGACCTTCATCATCGGTTTTGGCGCGATCCTGCTGGTCAGCACCAACCCGGCGTTCAAGGATGCTACGGGTGCGCTGCTCGGCGGCAACAACATGGCGGCGGTGCACCTGGCCAACGCCGTGGGCGGCAGCGTGTTCCTTGGCTTCATCTCGGCAGTGGCGTTCGCGACCATTCTGGCGGTAGTTGCCGGTCTGACCCTGGCCGGTGCTTCGGCGGTGTCTCACGACCTGTACGCCAGTGTGATCAAGAAGGGCAAGGCCAACGAGAAGGATGAAATCCGCGTTTCCAAGATCACCACGGTCACGCTGGGCATCCTGGCCATCGGCCTGGGCATCCTGTTCGAAAGTCAGAACATCGCGTTCATGGTCGGTCTGGCGTTCTCCATCGCGGCGAGCTGCAACTTCCCGGTCCTGCTGCTTTCGATGTACTGGAAGAAGCTGACCACCCGTGGCGCCATGATTGGCGGCTGGCTGGGGCTGGTGAGCGCGGTGGGGCTGATGATCCTCGGACCGACCATCTGGGTGCAGATCCTGCATCATGAGAAGGCGATTTTCCCTTACGAGTATCCGGCGCTGTTTTCGATGATCATTGCGTTCATCGGGATCTGGTTCTTCTCGATCACCGACAAGTCCGCTGAGGCCGAGAACGAGCGTGCGCTGTTCTTCCCGCAGTTTGTGCGTTCGCAGACTGGGTTGGGGGCTAGTGGGGCGGTTTCGCACTGAGGATTTGTAGGTTGAGTTGAATGGAAAATGCCCTGGTCGAGAGATTGGGGCGTTTTTTTGTGGGCGGTTATCGGACCTTCTTTGGGGTGGTTTTGGTTTGTGTGTATATCCGTTGCTGCGGTAACGGCTACTTAGGGTTCCGCCCTGACGGCGGGTCACTTTTTCGGCGTTTGGAAAAGTGAGTCGCTGTAAGAGCGAAACCGCCAGCGGCAGCACCCGAAGCAACGGATATGCCCCCAATAAAAAAAACCACAAAAACAAAAAAACGGCCCCCATTCTCATGGAAGCCGTTCCCGTTACAACTTAAGACGCTATCGCAAGACAGCTCTTATTTGCGGTCTTCCAGCTTGGTGATGTCACGCGACTCGTAGCCGGTGTACAGCTGACGCGGACGGCCAATCTTGTACGGGCTGGAGAGCATTTCCTTCCAGTGGGAGATCCAGCCGACAGTACGTGCCAGGGCGAAGATCACGGTGAACATGCTGGTCGGAATGCCGATCGCCTTGAGGATGATCCCCGAGTAGAAGTCGACGTTCGGGTACAGCGAGCGTTCGATGAAGTACGGGTCGGTCAGGGCGATCTCTTCCAGGCGCATGGCCAGTTCGAGTTGTGGATCGTTCTGGATGCCCAGTTCCTTCAGCACTTCGTCGCAGGTCTGCTTCATCACGGTCGCGCGTGGGTCGCGGTTCTTGTAGACGCGGTGACCGAAGCCCATCAGCTTGAACGGATCGTTCTTGTCCTTGGCCTTGGCGATGAACTTGTCGATATTCGAAACATCGCCGATTTCATCGAGCATGGTCAGCACGGCTTCGTTCGCACCGCCGTGGGCAGGACCCCACAGTGCGGCGATACCGGCGGCGATACAGGCGAACGGGTTGGCACCCGAGGAGCCCGCCAGACGCACGGTGGAGGTCGAAGCGTTCTGCTCGTGGTCGGCGTGGAGGATGAAGATCCGGTCCATGGCCTTGGCGAGTACCGGGCTGATCGGTTTGATCTCGCACGGGGTGTTGAACATCATGTGCAGGAAGTTTTCCGCGTACGACAGGTCGTTGCGCGGGTACATCATGGGTTGGCCCATGGAGTACTTGTAAACCATCGCAGCCAGGGTCGGCATCTTGGCAACCAGGCGGATCGCGGAAATTTCGCGATGCTGCGGGTTATTGATGTCGAGGGAGTCGTGGTAGAAGGCCGAGAGGGCGCCGACTACACCGCACATGACGGCCATCGGGTGGGCGTCGCGGCGGAAGCCGTTGAAAAAGGTTTTCAGCTGCTCGTGAACCATGGTGTGGTTCTTCACGGTGCCGACGAACTGGGCCTTTTGCTCTGCGGTCGGCAGCTCGCCGTTCAGCAGCAGGTAGCAGGTTTCCAGGTAGTCCGACTTTTCAGCCAGCTGTTCGATCGGGTAGCCACGGTGCAGCAGGATGCCGTTGTCGCCGTCGATATAGGTGATCTTCGATTCGCAGGAAGCGGTCGACATGAAACCGGGGTCGAAAGTGAAGCGGCCCGTGGCCGTCAGGCCCCGAACATCGATTACATCGGGACCAACGGTGCCGGTTAAAATGGGCAGCTCGACGGGGGCTGCGCCCTCGATGATCAACTGCGCTTTTTTGTCAGCCATGTGGCCTCCTATTTATGCTTGAAATCATCAGACAGACCCCCCACGCAGGGCCCGCACCACTATAGTGAGATAAATTTGAATGTCAATTTGCCTAAAGTCTTGCTCCAGAAGGCTTTAACCGCACTTTTTCCTCGAAATTGCCCGCCATTTACGCCTTTTAAGCAACTTGTGCAATCCGCTATTGGGGGTAGGCGAGTGCGTTGTCATTAGTAGCCTAACTGTCTATACTCGGCGACCGACCGCCAAGGGCTTTTGGGCTTGCTTTCATTGGGGGTCGCATCCCTGGGTGGTGGTTACCTGACCAGTGCACTCCCCAACAACTTTGCCCTGATTGTTAGGGGCTCTTCAGTGTGAAAAAAAAGCCGTGAAAAGCCAACGACCTGTAAACCTAGACCTAAGGACCATCAAACTCCCCATCACCGGCGTTACGTCGTTTCTTCACCGTGTTTCCGGCATCATCCTCTTCCTGGGCCTCGGCATCATGCTTTATGCATTGGGCAAATCCCTGGGTTCCGAGGAAGGTTATGTCGAGGTGAAGGCATGCTTGACCAGTCCGCTGGCCAAGTTCGTAGCATGGGGCCTTCTGTCCGCTCTTCTGTATCACCTGGTTGCCGGTGTGCGCCACTTGATCATGGACATGGGCATCGGTGAGACGCTGGAAGGCGGCCGCCTGGGCTCGAAATTGATCATCGCCGTTTCCGTGGTGCTGATCGTTCTGGCAGGAGTTTGGATATGGTAACCAGCGTTACGAATCTTTCGCGTTCGGGCCTCTATGACTGGATGGCACAGCGTGTGTCTGCGGTCGTTCTCGCGGCTTATTTCATTTTTCTGATCGGCTACCTCGCCGCGAACCCTGGCATTGGCTATGAGCAATGGCACGGTCTGTTCGCCCACAATGCGATGCGTATCTTCAGTCTGCTGGCTCTCGTTGCCCTGGGCGCTCACGCCTGGGTCGGCATGTGGACCATTGCGACCGACTACCTGACGCCTATGGCGCTGGGCAAGTCGGCGACTGCAGTACGTTTCCTTTTCCAGGCAGTATGCGGCGTCGCGATGTTCGCTTACTTCGTCTGGGGTGTGCAGATTCTCTGGGGTATCTGATTCATGGCTAACATTCCAACGATTTCTTTCGACGCCATCATCATTGGTGGCGGCGGTGCCGGCATGCGCGCAGCGCTGCAGCTGGCGCAGGGCGGTCACAAGACTGCCGTGATCACCAAGGTCTTCCCGACCCGTTCGCACACCGTATCCGCCCAGGGCGGCATCACCTGCGCCATCGCGTCGGCCGACCCGAACGATGACTGGCGCTGGCACATGTACGATACCGTCAAGGGTTCCGACTACATCGGTGATCAGGACGCTATCGAATACATGTGTCAGGAAGGCCCGGCTGCCGTTTTCGAGCTGGATCACATGGGTCTGCCGTTCTCGCGTACCGAAACCGGCCGTATCTACCAGCGTCCGTTCGGCGGTCAGTCCAAGGATTACGGTAAAGGCGGGCAGGCTGCCCGTACCTGCGCCGCTTCCGACCGTACCGGTCACGCGCTGCTGCACACCCTTTATCAGGGTAACCTGAAAGCCGGTACCACGTTTCTGAACGAGTACTACGCTGTCGATCTGGTGAAGAACGACGCAGGCGACTTCGTCGGTGTTATCGCCATCTGCATCGAAACCGGCGAAACCACTTACATCCGTTCGAAAGCCACCGTTCTGGCGACCGGCGGTGCAGGCCGTATCTATGCTTCTACCACCAACGCCCTGATCAACACCGGTGACGGTATCGGCATGGCCCTGCGTGCAGGCGTGCCGGTACAAGACATCGAAATGTGGCAGTTCCACCCGACCGGCATCGCCGGCGCCGGTGTACTGGTGACCGAAGGTTGCCGTGGTGAAGGTGGTTACCTGATCAACAAGCACGGCGAGCGTTTCATGGAGCGTTATGCTCCGAACGCCAAAGACCTGGCTGGTCGTGACGTGGTTGCCCGCTCGATGGTTAAAGAGATCATCGCTGGCAACGGTTGCGGTCCGAATGGCGACCACGTAATGCTGAAACTCGACCACCTGGGCGAGGAAGTGTTGCACAGCCGTCTGCCGGGCATCTGCGAACTGTCGAAGACTTTCGCTCACGTAGACCCGGTGGTCGCTCCGGTTCCGGTCGTTCCGACCTGCCACTACATGATGGGCGGCGTTGCCACCAACATTCATGGCCAGGCGATCACCCAGGACGCCGATGGCGTGGACAAGATCATTCCGGGTCTGTTCGCGGTTGGTGAAGTGGCTTGCGTGTCGGTTCACGGCGCCAACCGTCTGGGCGGCAACTCGCTGCTCGACCTGGTAGTGTTCGGCCGTGCTGCCGGTCTGCACCTGGAGAAGGCGCTGACTGACGGTATCGAATACGACGACGCTACCGAAGCCAACATCGAGGCTGCCCTGGCACGCCTGAGCGCGCTGAACAACCGTACCGACGGCGAAGATGTCGCTACCCTGCGTCGCGAGCTGCAAAGCTGCATGCAGAACTACTTCGGTGTATTCCGTACCGGCGAATACATGCAGAAGGGCATCGCTCAACTGGCTGAGCTGCGCAAGCGCATCGCCAACGTGAAGATCAACGATAAGTCGCAGGCGTTCAACACTGCACGTATCGAAGCGCTGGAGCTGCAAAACCTGCTGGAAGTGGCTGAGGCTACCGCCATCGCTGCCGAAGAACGTAAAGAGTCCCGCGGTGCTCACGCCCGTGAAGACTTCGAAGACCGTGACGACGAAAACTGGCTGTGCCACACCCTGTACTTCCCGGGTGAGAAACGTGTCGCCAAGCGTGCCGTGAACTTCTCGCCGAAGACTGTTCCGACTTTCGAACCTAAAGTCCGGACTTATTAAGGGTGACCGCCATGTTGAAAGTCAGTGTTTATCGTTACAACCCTGATCAGGACGCTGCGCCGTTCATGCAGGAATTCCAGGTCGATACCGGTGGTAAAGACCTGATGGTGCTGGACGTGCTGGCCCTGATCAAAGAGCAGGACGAAGGTTTCTCCTATCGTCGCTCCTGCCGTGAAGGCGTCTGCGGCTCCGACGGCATGAACATCAACGGCAAGAACGGCCTGGCGTGCATCACGCCGCTGTCCGCTGTCGTGAAAGGTAACAAGCTGGTCATTCGTCCTCTGCCAGGTTTGCCGGTTATCCGTGACCTGGTCGTCGATATGAGCATCTTCTACAAGCAATACGAGAAGGTTAAGCCATTCCTGCAGAACGACACGCCGGCTCCGGCCATCGAGCGTCTGCAGTCCCCTGAAGAGCGTGAGAAGCTCGATGGTCTGTATGAGTGCATCCTGTGCGCCTGCTGCTCGACCTCTTGCCCGTCCTTCTGGTGGAACCCGGACAAGTTCCTGGGCCCGGCTGCACTGCTGCAAGCGTACCGCTTCCTGGCAGACAGCCGCGACACCAAGACGTCCGAGCGCCTGGCGTCCCTCGATGACCCGTTCAGCGTCTTCCGCTGCCGGGGCATCATGAACTGCGTCAACGTATGTCCGAAAGGCCTGAACCCGACTAAGGCCATCGGTCACATCCGTAACATGCTGCTTTCGAGCGGCGTGTGATTCAGAAGCTGTATCTGCCGTTGTAAAAAGCGGCGCCGCTGCACCGTACAGGTCAAGGCGCGGGCTTCAACCCGCGCCCTGGCTATAACCAGAGCAACAGCCATAAGCTGCGGCTCTTATTTTGAAGAAATGAGACAAGCAGGGGCATCCGGGCTGGTACCCGGACTATCAGTGTGATCCTAAGTGGCTTGTTTTGGTCGCTGCATTCGGACTTCTGCAAGCTTGCTCGGTGTCGACACCGGTGGTGTTCCCCTAACCGAGGGTGACCAAGCATGCAAGAAAGCGTGATGCAGCGCATGTGGAACAGCGCCTACCTTTCCGGAGGTAACGCTGCCTATGTGGAAGAGCTTTATGAGCTCTACCTGCACGACCCTAACGCTGTGCCAGAAGAGTGGCGCAACTACTTCCAGAAGTTGCCTGCCGACGGCAACTCCTCCACCGATGTTTCGCACTCCACGATTCGCGATCATTTCGTGCTGCTGGCAAAGAACCAGCGCCGCGCCCAGCCGGTTTCCGCCGGCAGCGTGAGCACTGAGCACGAGAAGAAGCAAGTTGAAGTGCTGCGATTGATCCAGGCCTACCGTATGCGTGGCCACCAGGCAGCCCAGCTTGACCCGCTGGGACTGTGGCAGCGTCCTGCACCTGCAGACCTGTCGATCAATCATTACGGCTTGACCAATGCCGATCTTGATACGACCTTCCGTGCCGGCGACCTGTTCATCGGCAAAGAGGAAGCGAGCCTACGCGAAATTCACGAAGCGTTGCAGCAGACATATTGCCGCACCATCGGCGCCGAATTTACGCACATCACCGATTCCGAGCAGCGCCAGTGGTTCCAGCAGCGTCTGGAAAGCGTACGCGGTCGTCCGGAATACTCCGCCGACATCAAGAGCCACCTGCTCGAGCGCGTGACGGCCGGTGAAGGCCTGGAAAAATACCTGGGCACCAAATACCCGGGCACCAAGCGTTTCGGCCTGGAAGGCGGCGAAAGCCTGATTCCGATGCTCGACGAACTGATCCAGCGTTCCGGTTCCTACGGCACCAAGGAAGTCGTCATCGGCATGGCCCACCGTGGCCGTCTGAACGTACTGGTCAACACCTTCGGCAAGAACCCGCGCGAGCTGTTCGACGAGTTCGAAGGCAAGAAGAAGGTCGAGCTGGGTTCCGGTGACGTCAAGTACCACCAGGGCTTCTCGTCCAACGTGATGACCGCCGGCGGTGAAGTTCACCTGGCCATGGCGTTCAACCCGTCCCACCTGGAAATCGTTTCCCCGGTGGTTGAAGGTTCGGTTCGTGCCCGTCAGGACCGTCGCAACGACGCGACCGGCGAGAAAGTACTGCCGATCTCCATCCACGGTGACGCGGCATTCGCCGGTCAGGGCGTGGTGATGGAAACCTTCCAGATGTCGCAGACCCGCGGTTTCCGCACCGGCGGTACCGTGCACATCGTGATCAACAACCAGGTCGGTTTCACCATCAGCAACCCGCTGGACTCGCGCTCCACCGAGTACGCGACCGACGTTGCGAAGATGATCCAGGCGCCGATCCTCCATGTGAATGGCGATGATCCGGAAGCCGTACTGTTCGTGACCCAGCTGGCCATCGACTACCGCATGCAGTTCAAGCGTGACGTGGTGATCGACCTGGTCTGCTACCGTCGTCGCGGCCACAACGAGGCCGACGAGCCAAGCGGCACCCAGCCGCTGATGTATCAGCAGATCACCAAGCAGCGCACCACCCGTGAGCTGTACGCTGATCGCCTGACCCAGGCCGGTGTACTGGACGCAGAGCGTGTCCAGGCGAAAGTCGACGAATACCGCAATGCGCTGGACAATGGTCTGCACGTGGTGAAGTCGCTGGTCAAAGAGCCGAACAAAGAACTGTTCGTGGACTGGCGTCCGTATCTGGGCCACACCTGGACTGCGCGTCACGACACTCGCTTCGATCTGAAGACCCTGCAGGAACTGTCCGCCAAGCTGCTGGAAATTCCGGAAGGCTTCGTGGTTCAGCGCCAGGTCGCGAAGATCTATGAAGACCGCCAGAAGATGCAGGCCGGCGGCTTGCCGATCAACTGGGGTTATGCCGAAACCATGGCATACGCGACCCTGCAGTTCGAAGGTCACCCGATCCGCATGACCGGTCAGGACATCGGCCGCGGTACGTTCTCGCACCGTCACGCTGTTCTGCACAACCAGAAAGATGCGGGCACCTATGTGCCGTTGAAGCATCTGTTCGAGGGGCAGCCGCGTTTCGAACTGTACGACTCGTTCCTGTCGGAAGAGGCCGTGCTGGCGTTCGAATACGGTTACTCGACCACCACGCCGAACGCGCTGGTGATCTGGGAAGCCCAGTTCGGCGACTTCGCCAACGGTGCGCAGGTCGTGATCGACCAGTTCATCACCAGCGGCGAACACAAGTGGGGCCGTCTCTGCGGTCTGACCATGCTGCTGCCGCACGGTTACGAAGGTCAGGGCCCTGAGCACAGCTCGGCGCGTCTCGAGCGTTACCTGCAGCTGTGCGCCGAGCACAACATTCAGGTGTGCATGCCGACGACTCCGGCGCAGATCTACCACCTGCTGCGCCGTCAGGTGATCCGCCCGCTGCGCAAGCCGCTGGTAGTACTGACTCCGAAGTCGCTGCTGCGTCACAAACTGGCAATCTCGACGCTGGAAGATCTGGCCGAAGGTTCGTTCCAGACCGTTATCCCGGAAATCGATGCACTGGACCCGAAAAAGGTCGAGCGCGTTGTTCTGTGCAGCGGCAAGGTCTACTACGACCTGCTGGAAAAACGCCGTGCCGAAGGCCGCGAAGATATCGCCATCGTGCGTATCGAGCAGCTGTACCCGTTCCCTGAGGACGACTTGAAAGAAGTCCTGGCTCCTTACACCAACGCCAAAGCGGCTGTCTGGTGCCAGGAAGAGCCGATGAACCAGGGCGCCTGGTACTGCAGCCAGCACCACCTGCGTCGCAGCATCAGCAACCTCAACAAGTCTCTCGTACTCGAGTACGCGGGCCGTGAGGCTTCTGCTGCACCTGCATGTGGCTACGCATCGATGCACGCCGAGCAGCAGGAAAAACTGCTGCAAGACGCGTTTACCGTTTAACGCCTTCGCGCACCTGAAACCGAATTTAAGGAACCACAGACAATGGCTATCGAGATCAAAGCCCCCACTTTCCCGGAATCGGTTGCCGATGGCACCGTTGCCACCTGGCACAAGCAACCGGGCGACGCCGTCAAGCGTGACGAACTGATCGTCGACATCGAAACCGACAAGGTCGTCCTGGAAGTGTTGGCCACCGCTGACGGCGTACTGGGTGCAATCGTCAAGGGCGAGGGCGATACCGTCCTGTCCGACGAAGTCCTGGGCTCCATCGTTGAAGGCGGCGCTGCTGCCGCTGCTCCGGCTGCCGCTGCTGCTCCGGCCGCTGCTGCCGCTGCCCCGGCTGCTGCCGGCGCTGACGAAGATGCGATCGCTGCTCCGGCCGCTCGCAAGCTGGCCGAAGAAAACGGCATCAACCTGGCTTCCGTAAAAGGCACCGGCAAAGACGGCCGTGTGACCAAGGAAGACGTGGTTGCCGCTGTTGAAGCCAAAAAAGCCGCGCCGGCTGCCGCGCCTGCCAAAGCTGCTGCCCCGGCCGCTGCCGCTCCTGTGTTCGCTGCTGGCGACCGCATCGAGAAGCGCGTTCCGATGACCCGTGTTCGTGCCACCGTTGCCAAGCGTCTGGTAGAAGCCCAGTCGAACATGGCGATGCTGACCACTTTCAACGAAGTCGACATGACCGAAGTCATGGCCCTGCGTTCGAAGTACAAGGACCTGTTCGAGAAGTCCCACAACGGCGTACGCCTGGGCTTCATGTCGTTCTTCGTGAAAGCTGCCACCGAAGCGCTGAAACGCTTCCCGGCGGTCAACGCTTCGATCGACGGCAACGACATCGTTTACCACGGTTATGCCGACATCGGCGTTGCTGTTTCCAGCGACCGTGGCCTGGTGGTTCCGGTTCTGCGTAACGCCGAGCACATGAGCCTGGCTGAAATCGAAGGCGGCATCGCCACCTTCGGCAAAAAGGCCCGTGACGGCAAACTGTCGATGGACGAGATGACCGGCGGTACCTTCACCATCACCAACGGTGGTACCTTCGGTTCGATGATGTCGACCCCGATCGTCAACCCGCCGCAGGCAGCGATTCTGGGCATGCACAACATCATCCAGCGTCCGATGGCCATCAACGGTCAGGTCGTTATCCGTCCGATGATGTACCTGGCACTGTCCTACGATCACCGTCTGATCGATGGCAAAGAAGCTGTGACTTTCCTGGTGACCATCAAGAACCTGCTGGAAGATCCGGCTCGTCTGTTGCTGGATATCTGATAGAAGCAGTTGCGAGCTGCAAGCTTCAAGCTGCAAGTAAAGGCAGTTTGGCTTGTGGCTTGCGGCTTGAAGCTTTTCGCTAAAGAGGATTTTTTGAATGTCGCAGAAATTTGACGTAGTAGTGATCGGTGCCGGCCCTGGCGGCTACGTAGCTGCCATCAAGGCCGCGCAACTCGGTCTGAGCACTGCCTGCATCGAGAAGTACACCGATGCCGAAGGCAAGCAAGCCCTGGGTGGTACCTGCCTGAACGTAGGCTGCATTCCGTCCAAGGCGCTGCTGGACAGCTCCTGGAAATACAAGGAAGCCAAAGAAAGCTTCAACGTTCACGGCATCTCGACCGGCGAAGTCAAAATGGACGTCCCAGCGATGGTTGGCCGCAAGGCCGGCATCGTCAAGAACCTGACTGGCGGCGTTGCCACCCTGTTCAAGGCAAACGGCGTCACTTCGATCCAGGGCCACGGCAAACTGCTGGCCGGCAAGAAAGTCGAAGTCACCAAGCCGGACGGTTCGGTTGAAGTCATCGAAGCCGAAAACGTCATCCTGGCTCCAGGTTCGCGCCCGATCGACATTCCACCGGCTCCGGTTGATCAGAAAGTCATCGTCGATTCGACCGGTGCTCTGGAGTTCCAGGCCGTTCCTAAACGTCTGGGCGTGATCGGCGCTGGTGTGATCGGTCTGGAACTGGGTTCGGTATGGTCGCGTCTGGGTGCACAGGTGACTGTCCTGGAAGCCCTGGACACCTTCCTGATGGCAGCGGACACCGCTGTTTCCAAGGAAGCGCTGAAAACCCTGACCAAGCAGGGTCTGGACATCAAGCTGGGCGCCCGCGTAACCGGTTCCAAAGTGAACGGCGACGAAGTCGAAGTCAGCTACACCGATGCCAACGGCGAACAGAAAATCGTTTTCGACAAGCTGATCGTAGCCGTTGGTCGCCGTCCGGTGACCACTGATCTGCTGGCGGCCGACAGCGGCGTGACCCTGGACGAGCGCGGTTTCGTGCACGTTGACGATCACTGCGCGACCACCGTACCGGGCGTCTACGCCATCGGTGACGTGGTTCGCGGCATGATGCTGGCGCACAAGGCCTCGGAAGAGGGCATCATGGTTGTCGAGCGCATCAAGGGTCACAAGGCCCAGATGAACTATGACCTGATCCCTTCGGTTATTTATACTCACCCGGAAATCGCATGGGTCGGTAAAACCGAGCAGGCCTTGAAAGCTGAAGGCGTTGAAGTTAACGTCGGCACCTTCCCGTTCGCAGCATCCGGCCGTGCCATGGCCGCCAACGATACCGGTGGTTTCGTCAAGGTCATCGCCGATGCCAAGACTGACCGCGTATTGGGCGTGCACGTGATTGGCCCGAGTGCCGCAGAACTGGTTCAGCAGGGCGCGATCGGTATGGAATTCGGCACCAGCGCTGAAGATCTGGGCATGATGGTCTTCTCCCATCCGACCCTGTCCGAAGCCTTGCACGAAGCTGCTCTGGCCGTGAATGGCGGCGCCATCCACGTTGCCAACCGCAAGAAGCGTTAACACACAATAAGAAACCACGGCGGTACGGCCCGTCGTGAGCCTTGCGTGCAAGACTCACCGCGGAATGTCCGCTGGACGCAGTCTTGCGTAGCTGCACCGGGTGTCCGGAACGGCTGCGCAAGCAGCAGTCACAGGTGGCGCGGCACTCATCAAGAGCGCAGCGCCGAATGCGCAGTACCTAACGAAGACGGTAAAAAGCATGAATCTTCACGAGTATCAGGGTAAGCAGCTGTTCGCTGAATACGGCCTGCCAGTTTCCACTGGTTTCGCAGTAGACACCCCGGAAGCAGCAGCAGAAGCTTGCGACAAAATCGGCGGCAACGAGTGGGTTGTCAAAGCCCAGGTTCACGCCGGTGGTCGCGGTAAAGCGGGCGGCGTCAAGCTGGTTCGCAGCAAAGAAGACGCCAAAGCCTTCGCACAGCAGTGGCTGGGCAAGCGTCTGGTGACTTACCAGACTGACGCCAATGGCCAGCCAGTCACCAAGATCCTGGTTGAATCGTGCACTGATATCGCTAAAGAGCTGTACCTGGGCGCTGTCGTTGACCGTTCGAGCCGTCGCATCGTGTTCATGGCCTCCACCGAAGGTGGCGTGGACATCGAGAAAATCGCTCACGACACTCCAGAAAAAATTCTGAAAGCCACTATCGATCCACTGGTTGGCGCTCAGCCATTCCAGGGTCGCGAGCTGGCATTCCAGCTGGGTCTGGAAGGCAAGCAGGTTGCTCAGTTCGCCAAGATCTTCGTAGGTCTGGCCAAGCTGTTCAAGGATCACGACCTGGCCCTGCTGGAAGTGAACCCGCTGGTGATCAAGGCTGACGGCGATCTGCACTGCCTGGACGCCAAGATCAACATCGACGCCAACGCCATGTATCGTCAGCCTAAGCTGAAGACTTTCCACGATCCGTCCCAGGACGATCCGCGCGAAGCGCACGCTGCCAAGTTCGAACTGAACTACGTAGCACTGGAAGGCAACATCGGCTGCATGGTGAACGGTGCCGGCCTGGCCATGGGTACCATGGACATCGTCAACCTGCACGGCGGCAAGCCAGCCAACTTCCTCGACGTAGGTGGTGGTGCTACCAAAGAACGCGTTACCGAAGCTTTCAAGATCATTCTGTCCGACAGCAATGTCGCTGCAGTACTGGTCAACATCTTCGGCGGCATCGTTCGTTGCGACATGATTGCCGAAGGCATCATCGGTGCAGTGAAAGAAGTCGGCGTGAAAATCCCGGTTGTTGTTCGTCTTGAAGGCAACAACGCTGAACTGGGCGCTAAAGTACTGGCAGAAAGCGGTTTGAACATCATCGCTGCTACCAGCCTGACCGACGCTGCTCAACAAGTCGTTAAAGCTGCGGAGGGCAAGTAATGAGCGTCCTGATCAATAAAGACACCAAAGTCATCTGCCAGGGCTTCACCGGCGCGCAGGGTACTTTCCACTCCGAACAAGCCATTGCCTACGGCACCAAAATGGTTGGCGGCGTGACTCCGGGCAAGGGTGGCACCACTCACCTGAACCTGCCTGTGTTCAACACCGTGAAAGAAGCCGTAGCCGCCACTGGCGCCACCGCCAGCGTGATCTACGTTCCGGCTCCTTTCTGCAAGGACTCGATCCTGGAAGCAGCATTCGGCGGCATCAAGCTGATCGTCTGCATCACCGAAGGCATTCCTACCCTGGACATGCTGGACGCTAAGGTCAAGTGCGACGAGCTGGGTGTTACCCTGATCGGCCCTAACTGCCCAGGCGTGATCACTCCGGGCGAGTGCAAGATCGGCATCATGCCAGGTCACATCCACTTGCCAGGCAAGGTCGGTATCGTTTCCCGTTCCGGCACCCTGACCTATGAAGCCGTTAAGCAGACCACTGACGCCGGTTTTGGTCAGTCGACTTGCGTCGGCATCGGCGGTGACCCGATCCCGGGTTCGAACTTCATCGACATCCTGAAGCTGTTCCAGGAAGACCCGAAGACCGAAGCGATCGTAATGATCGGCGAGATCGGCGGTTCGGCTGAAGAAGAAGCGGCTGCCTACATCAAGGCCAACGTGACCAAGCCGGTTGTTTCCTACATCGCTGGTGTGACTGCTCCTCCGGGCAAGCGCATGGGCCATGCGGGTGCAATCATCTCCGGCGGTAAAGGCACTGCAGACGAGAAATTCGCTGCGCTGCAAGACGCAGGCGTGAAAACCGTGCGTTCGCTGGCAGACATCGGCAAGGCCCTGGCCGAGCTGACTGGCTGGGAAGTGAAGAAGTAAGCTTCGGCTGACTTTGTGCTCCAGCAACAAAGGCCACCTTCGGGTGGCCTTTGTCGTTTCCGGTCCTGGATTTGACGATGGTGATTTATAGGCACCTGTCCAATTACATGCAAAAACGCGACACAGACACGTCGCGTATCGGATAGTTCGCCCTCAAACAGTGCGTTTGTCAGACAAATTCGTTAGGCTAGCAGCCATTTTTGCGTCTGCCGCCCACAAGGCATGCAACGCGCTAAACGGGTCAGTCCCATACGGATTGACAGCATTTCCCTAACCCCACAGGGAAATCCCCCTCTAAATTCCGATTCAGTAGTGTGGTATTTCCTTAATGAAAGTTTTGAAAGGTCAGGACATCCTGGCACTTGGCTTTATGACATTCGCCCTGTTCGTCGGGGCCGGCAACATCATCTTCCCGCCTATCGTCGGTTTGCAGTCCGGACCCAACGTCTGGATGGCGGCGCTGGGCTTCCTGATCACGGCGGTCGGTCTGCCGGTGATCACCGTTGTCGCGCTGGCCAAGGTCGGCGGGGCGATGGATGCCCTGAGCACGCCGATCGGCAAGATTGCCGGTGGTGTGCTGGCAGCGGCGTGCTATCTGGCGGTCGGCCCCTTGTTCGCCACGCCGCGCACGGCGACCGTGTCCTTTGAAGTGGGCCTGGCGCCGCTGACCGGCGAGAGCCCGCTGGCATTGTTCCTCTACAGCACGGCGTACTTCCTGCTGGTGTTCTTCATTTCGCTGTATCCGGGCCGCCTGCTGGATACCGTAGGGCGTTTCCTCGCGCCGTTGAAGATCATCGCTCTGGCGGTGCTCGGTATCGCTGCCTTCGCGCTGCCGGCCGGTGATATCGGCGTCGCCACTCCGGAATACGTCGCGGCGCCGTTCTCTCAAGGCTTCATCAATGGTTACCTGACCATGGATACCCTGGGCGCCCTGGTGTTCGGTATCGTCATCGTCAACGCGATCCGTTCCCGTGGCGTTGAATCGCCGGCACTGATCACCCGTTACGCGATCATTGCCGGGCTGATTGCCGGCGTCGGTCTGGCGCTGGTGTACGTCAGCCTGTTCCGTCTGGGTTCCGGCAGCCATGAAGTCGCGGCTGGTGCTACCAACGGCGCGGCGGTGTTGCACGCTTATGTGCAACATACCTTCGGTTCCCTGGGCAGCGGTTTCCTCGCGGTGCTGATTTCCCTGGCTTGTCTGGTGACAGCGGTCGGCCTGACCTGTGCCTGTGCCGAGTACTTCAGCCGCGTAGTGCCGCTGTCCTACAAGACCCTGGTCGTCATCCTCGCGGCATTTTCGCTGCTGGTGTCCAACCTGGGCCTGACCAAGCTGATCGCCTTCTCGATTCCGGTACTGACCGCGATCTATCCGCCTTGCATCGTTCTGGTGGCCCTGAGCTTCTGTGCCGCGTTCTGGCATGAGCAGAGCCGCATCATGGGGCCGGTGATGTTGGTATCGTTCGTGTTCGGCACCATCGACGCCTTGAAGGGCGCCGGTCTGGCTGACTGGATGCCGTCGCAACTGTCCCATCTGCCGCTGAGCGAGCAGGGCCTAGCGTGGCTGGTGCCATGCGTGATGACGCTGGCGGTCGCAGTGGTTTGTGACCGCTTGCTGGGCAAGCGCGCCGAAGCCCTGGCCTGAGATGGCCGGCCCGCCACAAGCGGGCCCTGCGATTAGACAGAAATGCCCCGTATCAATCGATACGGGGCATTTTTTATGGGCGTCAGGCAGTGTCTTTTCCTTTCGGCTAACGTCGAAGGGATGCCGAAATCTTCAACACAGGGAATTGCATGTCGTTCATCCAAGCCAACCTGATCCACCTGCTTGCCGCGCTCTGGTTCGTCATCTGCTGGGGCGGTTATACCCGTTACGCCACCTGGAAGGGCCGTGACACGGCGTGCCTGGCCAGCGTGTTGCACCTTTACCGCGAAGACTGGATGCGTCGCATGCTGCTGCGTGACAACCGCATCGCCGATGCCAGCGTGATCGGCAACCTCGAACGCAACGCCTCGTTCTTCGCTTCCAGCACCCTGATCATCCTGGCCGGCATTCTGACTGTGCTCGGTGCCTCCGAACGTGCAGTGTCATTGCTGGCAGACATCCCGATGGTGCAACAGGCCTCTCAGGGAATGTCCGAGATCAAGTTGCTGTGCCTGGCGCTGGTATTCGTCTATGCCTTCTTCACCTTCAGCTGGTGCATGCGTCAGTACAACTTTGCGGCCGTTCTGGTGGGCTCGGCGCCGATGATCGGCGAGCGTCAGGTTTCCGAGCAGGAGCGCAGGGCGTTTGCTTCTCGGGCGGCGCGAGTCATTTCGATGGCGGCCAACCAGTTCAACTTCGGGCTGCGCTCCTATTACTTCGGTATGAGCATGCTGGCCTGGTTCGTCAGCCCGTGGCTGTTCATGCTGATGAGTGCGGGGGTGGTGCTGGTGTTGTATCGCCGCGAGTTTCATTCCGACGTGCTCGATGTAATGGTCTATACCCCTACAGAGGCGCCGTTGCCCGAGACGATCAAAGAGGCTGCTTGAATGAGTATTCCGTTCTGGTGTGTGTTTATCAGTGCGTTGTTGATTTACGTGGCGCGCATGCCGGTTGGCAAGGCCATGAAAGAGCAGGGTGGTTACAACAATCACCTGCCGCGTCAGCAACAGGCGCAACTCACCGGCTACGGCGCCCGGGCACTGGCGGCGCATCAGAACAGCATCGAAGCGTTCATTCTGTTTGCGGTGGGTGTGCTGATGGCGCAGACCACTCAGACAGTGGGTTGGCTGATCGATACCCTGGCGATCATCTTCGTGATCGCCCGAATTCTCTATTTGTGGTTTTACCTGGCGGACATCCCCGGACTGCGCAGTCTGGTGTGGCTGGTAGGCCTGGTGTGCTCGCTGTTGCTTATGGTCAGTCCGACTTTTAGAACCGCACTGCTCTAAGACGGCATTACCAAAAAATCACAGGCAAAAGAAAACCCGCACTTGGCGGGTTTTCTTTTTTGGGCTTCCAGAAGCGGCTTATTGCTTCTTGGCAGCTTCGTCCGCAGCGGCTGCGTTCGATTCGGCCTGATCTTTGGCGGCTTCGGCGTTTTCTTTCGCCGCTTCGTTCACTTTATCCTGTGCTTCATTCATTTTCTGCTGAGCTTGTTCAGCATGTTGGTTGGCATCTTGAGCTTTGTCCTCGGATTTTTTATCGCAGGCAGCGAGACCGAGGGAAGCGGTCAACATCAAGGCAATAGCTAAAGTCTTACGCATGGGGTGTTTCTCCTTATGGAAAATAACTACTGGCCTTAAGAACGCGACCCCCAAGATTAAGTTCCTCATTTCCATCAGATATATAAGTTTATTATCCAACGGAACTTTTGCCGTTCCGGTCACTACCGGAAAGAGCGATTCGGAAGAGTAATAATCACATGGCCGAAAACCCTGTTTTTGAGCGTGCAACCCGCTTTCTTTCGGCACTGCGCCATTGTCAGGTGTTAGGCCTGAAAGTGCACAGCGCCAACAGCGAAGGCCTGACGGTGATCTTGCCGTACAGCGCGCAAATCGTTGGCAACCCGCTGACCGGTGTGGTTCACGGCGGGGCGATCACGTCGCTGATGGACACCGCATGTGGCATGGCCACCTTGTGTGTTTTGCCCGAATTCGAAGTCTGCCCGACCCTGGATTTGCGCGTTGACTATATGCACGCGGCCGAACCGCACAAGGATGTGTATGGCTTCGCCCAGTGCTATCGCGTCACTACGGACGTGATCTTTGCCCGGGGTTTTGCCTACCAGGACGATCCCGGCCAGCCGATTGCTCATGTCGTCGGCACTTTCATGCGTATGGGCAAGGGCCTCAAGGGGACCAAAGGCTTTGCTGGTGCGATCAAGGGAGACAGCCCATGAGTGATGATTTCAAACGGCAACTGCAAGATGCGCACGAGAAGGGTGACTACGCGCCGTTGCTGAAGCTGATCCCCTATGCCGGCCTTATCGGCGTCGAGTGCTCGCGGGTCGGTGATGACTTGCTGTTCAAGCTGCCGGCGAACAAGGACAACATTGGTAACCCTTTATTGCCGGCCATTCATGGCGGGGTGATTGCCGGGTTCATGGAGCTGTCCGCCGCCCTGCACCTGCTGATTTTCACCGGCGCGCCCGGTGTGCCGAAGATCATCGACTTCTCCCTCGATTACCTGCGGGCCGGGCAGTTTCGCGATACCTGGGCCCGTTGCCAGGTCTGCCGTCAGGGGCGCCGGGTGGCCAACGTTGCGGTCACGGCATGGCAGAGCACCGAAGGCGAGCCGATTGCCACCGCTCGTGCCCACTTCAAGATCGACGAGCCCTTGAAATCCTCAACACAGTCCCCAACTCAATGAGCAACCCGTCGCAGACCATCAGGGTCGCGGCCAATGCCATCTGATTGGAGTTTGATGACCATGAGTGTGGAAACTCAAAAGGAAACCCTGGGCTTCCAGACCGAGGTGAAGCAACTGCTGCACCTCATGATCCATTCGCTGTATTCCAACAAGGAAATCTTCCTTCGCGAATTGATCTCGAACGCCTCTGACGCCGTCGACAAATTGCGCTTCGAAGCCCTGGCCAAGCCTGAGTTGCTCGAAGGTGGCGCTGAACTGAAAATCCGTGTGAGCTTCGACAAGGACGCCAAGACCGTCACCCTCGAAGACAACGGCATCGGCATGAACCGCGACGATGTGATCACCCACCTGGGGACCATCGCCAAATCCGGCACCGCCGATTTCATGAAAAACCTGACGGGCGACCAGAAGAAGGATTCGCACCTGATCGGTCAGTTTGGCGTGGGTTTCTATTCCGCTTTCATCGTTGCCGACCAGGTTGACGTGTACAGCCGTCGCGCCGGCACTGCTGCCAGCGAAGGCGTGCACTGGTCGTCGAAAGGCGAGGGCGAATTCGAAGTCGCCACCATCGACAAGCCAGAACGCGGTACCCGCATCGTCCTGCACCTGAAATCCGGTGAAGTCGAGTTCGCCGATGGCTGGCGTCTGCGCAACATCATCAAGAAGTACTCCGACCACATCGCGCTGCCGATCGAGCTGCCCAAAGAAGTGGCCGCTGCGGAGGGCGAAGACAAGCCAGCCGTTGAATGGGAAACCGTCAACCGCGCCAGCGCCCTGTGGACCCGTCCTCGCACCGAAGTGAAGGACGAGGAATACCAGGAGTTCTACAAGCACATCGCTCACGACTTCGAAAACCCGCTGTCGTGGAGCCACAACAAGGTCGAAGGCAAACTTGAGTACAGCTCGCTGCTGTACGTACCGGCCCGCGCACCGTTCGATCTGTACCAGCGTGAAGCACCGAAAGGCCTGAAGCTGTACGTGCAGCGCGTGTTTGTGATGGATCAGGCCGAGTCGTTCCTGCCGCTGTACCTGCGTTTCATCAAGGGCGTGGTCGATTCCAACGACCTGTCGCTGAATGTGTCGCGGGAAATTCTGCAGAAAGACCCGATCATCGACTCGATGAAGTCGGCGCTGACCAAGCGCGTGCTGGACATGCTGGAAAAACTGGCGAAGAACGAGCCTGAGCAATACAAGGGCTTCTGGAAAAACTTCGGTCAGGTCATGAAAGAAGGCCCGGCAGAAGATTTCGCCAACAAGGAAAAAATCGCCGGTCTGCTGCGTTTCGCATCGACCACCGAGGGCGACGGCGAGCAGATCGTCGGTCTGGCCGACTACCTGGCCCGCGCCAAGGAAGGTCAGGACAAGATCTACTACCTCACCGGCGAAACCTACGCGCAGGTCAAGAACAGCCCGCACCTGGAAGTCTTCCGCAAGAAAGGCATCGAAGTGCTGCTGCTGACTGACCGCATCGACGAGTGGCTGATGAGCTACCTGAGCGAATTCGACGGCAAGAACTTTGTCGACGTCGCCCGCGGTGACCTGGACCTGGGCAACCTGGACTCGGAAGAGGACAAGAAAGCCGCAGAGGAAGTCGCCAAGGCGAAGGAAGGTCTGGTCGAGCGCCTGAAAACCGCGCTGGGCGAGTCCGTTGCCGAAGTCCGCGTTTCCCATCGCCTGACCGATTCGCCAGCCATTCTGGCCATCGGCGAGCAGGACCTGGGTCTGCAAATGCGTCAGATCCTCGAGGCCAGCGGGCAGAAGGTGCCGGATTCGAAGCCGATCTTCGAATTCAACCCGACTCACCCGCTGATCGAGAAACTCGACAAAGAAGCAAGCGAAGATCGCTTCAGCGACCTGTCGCACATTCTCTTCGATCAAGCTGCACTGGCGGCTGGCGACAGCCTGAAAGACCCGGCTGCTTACGTGAGCCGTCTGAACAAGCTGCTGGTCGAGCTGTCAGCGTAATCAAGATGCAGAAAAACCCGCTTCGGCGGGTTTTTTCATTCTGGGATTCAATCCATCAGGAGTCAGAAATGAGCCAAGTCACTGTACGTTCCGTGGTCTATCAGATTGACGGCCAGCCTTATGAAGGTCGCCTGGCGTTCGACGCCGAACACAAAGGGGCGCGTCCGGGCCTGCTGATGGCACCGAACTGGATGGGGGTCAGCGCTGGCGCGGAAGAAATCGCCAGGTCCGTGGCGGCCAAGGGTTATGTCGTGCTGATCGCCGACGTGTACGGACAAGCGGTGCGTCCACAAAATGCCGATCAGGCGGGTGCGGCGATGATGCCGCTGAAGAATGACCGCGCGCTGCTGCGCAAGCGTATGCAGGCAGCCTTCGAACAGTTGCAGAAGCAGGGTGAAGCGACAGTCGATACCTCGAAACTGGCAGTGTTCGGTTTCTGCTTCGGCGGCTGCTGTGCGCTGGATCTGGCCCGTACCGGTGCGACGGTGAAGGCCGCTGTGTCGTTCCACGGCACGCTGGATTCGCCGAACCCGGCGGACGCGAAGAACATCAAGGGCTCGGTGCTGGTGCTGCACGGTGCTTCCGATCCTCTGGTGCCGAAAGAGCAACTGCCGGCATTCGAGGAGGAAATGAATGCGGCCGATGTGGACTGGCAGTTGCTGAGCTACGGCGGCGCGGTGCACTCGTTCACTGACCCGCACGCCAATGTTCCGGGCAAGATGATGTATGACGCGAAGACCGCCAAGCGCGCCTTCAAGGCTATGCATGATTTGCTGGAGGAAGTGTTCAAGGGCTGATTCAGTTGAAAGCACTCCCACGCCTGGCGTGGGAGTGCTCGTTTACGGCGGTGTCGGCTCGTTACGGGATTTCGGCAGTTCGATCCGCTCGATTTCCCCCGGCACTGTCGGCCAATCACCGGCCGCCCATTTGCGCCGGGCCTCATCGATGGCCGCTGGATCGCTCGCGACGAAATTCCAGTTGATTCGCCGTGGCCCATCCAGCGGCGCGCCGCCGAACAGCACGGCATGACTGTCGCTTTCTGCGAACAGGCTCATCTCTTCTCCAGCCGGTAACACCACCAGAGCGTGGGGTTCCACGTTTTCCCCATTCAACTGCACATCACCGCTCAGCACGTAGAGCGCTCTCTCCTCATGTTCGGTGGGGATCAGCAGGGTGGTTGCAGTCTGCATCTTCAGTTCGGCATAAAGCGTCGGAGAAAGCACTGGCACCGGCGATTCCAGACAAAAGCCTGACCCGGCGATCATGCGGATCTGCACGCCGAGGTTCTCGCTGACCGGCAATGACGATGCCGGGTGATGGCTGTAATGGCCAGGGCCCTGTTCGTGCTCCTTGGGCGAAGCGAGCCAGATTTGCAGCCCGTGCATTGTGAAGTCTTGTTCCCACAACGGTCCGGGTGTGCGCTCGACGTGAGCGATTGCCGTGCCCGCGGTCATCCAGCTGACATCGCCGGCGTTGACCACCTGATCCGAGCCGAGGCTGTCCTTGTGCTGGATCTGTCCTTCGAACAGATAGGTCAGCGTCGACAGACCGATGTGCGGATGCTGTCGGATGTTCATCCCTTTGCCTGCGGGATAAACCGTTTCAAGCATGTGATCGAAAAACACGAAAGGCCCGACGCTGCGACATTTGGCTGACGGCAGCGGGCGCAGGATCGGCTGCCCTTCGACGTCTTCGGCGCGCGGGCGGATGATCAGGGGGTGGGTGTCCATGGTGCGTTCCAGGCTGGGCGGGTGATGCGCGAAGCATAACCCGCCAAAGTCATCGTGGTGATTACTGGCTGTCGAAGCCTTGTGGAGCGTGAGTTTCGATGGTGACTTCGCTGGTGGTCATCAGCTTGTGAATCGGGCAGCGATCAGCAACCCGCAGCAATTCTTCGCGCTGGGCATCGGTGAGCACGCCTTTGAGCGTCAGGGTGACGTGCAGGGCGTATTTGCCTTTCTGTTCCTGACTGTTGTCGCGCTTGACCTCTACACCGACGCCTGTGAGCGGGATGTCTTTCTTCTTCGCGTACAGCTTCAGGGTCAGGGCCTTGCATGCGCCGAGGGCGGCGTCGAAATAATCGTGGGGTTCAGGTGCGGAGCCTTCGCCGCCCGCTGTGGTCGGGACATCGGTAAACAGTTCGTGCTCATCGATCTGCACGGTGTGACGGAAACCTTCGGCGGACACGGTATTGACAGTAACGGTCATGTGAACCTCGCAAACGGTAGGAAATGTCATTCGATCAAATAAGACCCTGCAGGTATAGAGCATTCCCGCAGGGGCGCGTTCCACTTTCTTGCCGGCGTTCGGCAGGGCGTCAGGTTATGCCGCAATGTCGAAGAATGCTTGTACCGGTGTGAGTTTCAGGGTTTTCGAATAACTTCCCGTTGATCGTGCTGCGAACGGCGCTCAAGTCCGGCAAACCATCGCTGAATCGTTAATGCCGAAGGTTCGAAGTATCAAGGCCTTTTGATATCACCTTTTCGTCTTACGCAAATTTTCGCCGGGCCGATACCTTCTAAAGCAGCCAGCTGCAGGGTCGATGCAGCGCTTTTGGAAGGAACCAGAGCAATGAGTATCCGCAGTCTCAATATTGCCCCCCGTGCCGGGCTGGGCTTCGGCCTGTTGGCGTTGATGGTGTTTGCCCTCGGGGCGTTCGCCCTGTTGCAGATGTCGAACATGCGGGCGCAGTCCGATGAGGTCGACAAGAACTGGCTGCCCAGCGTGATGGCCGTGGGCGAAATGAGTCAGGACATGCTGCGCCTGCGTGCGCTGACCATGCGTCTGTTGCTCAATCGCGATCCGCAGGCCCTGGATCAGAATGTCGCCAAGCTCAATGAGCTGCGCGGGGTGTTGAGCGAGGCGCAGCAACGCTACGACATCTTGATCGTGCTGCCCGAAGAGCGAACGTTGTTCGATCGCTTCAAGGTCGCCGAGCACAAGTACCTGGAACTGCAGGCGCAGGTAATGGCGTTGTCCGCCCAGGGGAAGGTGGAAGAAGCCGCGACCATTCTCAATTCTCAGATGAACCCGTTGGCCGATGAAATCGCTGTCACCCTTAAAGAGCTGGTGGAACTGAACAAACACAACGCCAACCTCGCCACCGAGGCGGCGCGACTGGTGTTCATCAATTCGCGGGTCTGGGTCGGGGTGATGATCGGCATCACGGCGCTGATTACCATCGGCCTGGCGTTGTTGCTGACCCGCAGTATCGTGGTGCCACTCTCGCAGTCGCTGGGGGTGGCCGAAGTGGTGGCCGGCGGCGATCTGACCGGTGATATCAGCGTCACCGGCAAGGATGAGCCGGCCCGTCTGCTGCATGCGTTGAAAAGCATGCAGCACAATTTGCGCGACACCATCCGGCAGATTTCGGAATCTTCCAGTCAGTTGGCCTCGGCCTCGGAAGAACTGAGCTGCGTCACCGAAGATGCCACGCGCGGATTGCATCAGCAGAGCCTGGAAATCGAGCAGGCTGCCACGGCGGTGAATCAGATGACTGCTGCTGTGGAAGAGGTCGCCAGCAATGCCGTGGCGACCTCGGAAGCATCACGGGAGTCGGACCGCATCGCCCAGCATGGCCGGGAGCAGGTGCAGCAGACCGTATCGTCCATCGAATTACTGGCGAATGACGTCACTGCCAACGCCGCGCAGGTGGAGGATCTGGCACAGAAGGTCTACAGCATCAGCAAAGTGCTGGAGGTGATCCGCTCGATTGCCGAGCAGACCAATCTTCTGGCGTTGAACGCTGCCATCGAGGCGGCCCGTGCGGGTGACGCCGGACGTGGCTTCGCGGTGGTGGCCGATGAAGTCCGCGCGCTGGCCCATCGCACCCAGCAATCTACCCAGGAAATCGAACAGATGATCGGCGGCATCCAGCAGGGCACCGATTCGGCGGTCAGTTCGATGCAGCAAAGCAATGTTCGCGCGCGCTCGACCCTTGAACTGGCAAAGGCCGCCGGCGTGGCGCTGGAGGAAATTGCCTCGGCGTTTACCTTGATCAACGAACGCAATCTGGTGATCGCCAGCGCTTCGGAAGAGCAGGCTGCCGTGGCGCGGGAGGTGGATCGTAATCTGATGAACATCCGCGATCTGGCGATGCAGACCTCTGCCGGGGCCAACCAGACCAGCGCCGCGAGTCAGGAGTTGTCGCGACTGGCGGTGGATCTGAACAACATGGTGGCGAAGTTCTCGGTCTGATCAGCTAACGACAGGCGAAAAAAAGCCCCGCGTTTGCGGGGCTTTTCAGTGGGTCAGCTGCCTTTGACCGTCTTGCCGTTGACCGTGCCGTCCTGGAGCATGATGTTGTACTCCTTGCCGTCGGTCTCGACCTGTTGCAGGCGAACCAGCAGGTAATCCCAGTCCTTGGCGAACCACATGACGGTGGTGCGCTTGCTTTGTGTCGGATCACGCACGCGCTCGACCTTCACGGCGTCGATCCTGCCGGCCTTGGTCTCGACCTTCTCGGTACCCAGGACGCGGAAGTCATAGGTATCGACGTCGCTGCCATCGACCACCTGGTAGCTCATGGTCTTCTTGCCGGAGGCGACGTCATGCTGCAGTGCCAGCTGGTAAGTGGATTTGTCGACCATGCCACGATTCAGCGGGACTTTGACCGCATCGCCACGGTCGGTGCCGGTGACGAGTTTGTTGTTCCAGTCGAAGTCCAGATCGGCTTTCTTCGCTTTACCCAGACCGCCGCGTTCAAAGTGGTAGGACTGAGGAAGCAGTGTGTCCTTGTCCAGGGTCAGGGTGCTTTCCTCGGACAGGCTGGCGATCATCATCGAGGCCTTGAAGCTGAGCTTCCAGACGCCGTTGGCTTCCTTGGTCAGGCTGCGTTCGGCGGTGCCGCTCATGGGCAACTGTTTCCAGTCGGCGGTGTAGCTGGCGGAGAACGGTTGAAGGTCTGCCGCCTGGGCGAAAGGCAGGGCGAGCAGAGCGCAAGCGAAGAGCAGGGCGCGACGCATAAAATCTCCTAGTTTCGAATCAAGTGACCGCTGGCCCCGAGTAACTGGCCATCCAGTAAAGCACCTTGTTCGCCGAGGGTAAGCCGTCCTTCGGCAAACCAGCGTACGGCCATCGGGTAGATCAGGTGTTCCTGAACGTGAACCCGTTGCGCCAGACTCTGCGGCGAATCGTGCAACTCTACCGGTATTACTGCCTGTACGACCAGTGGTCCGCCATCGAGTTCCTCGGTGACGAAGTGCACGGAGCAGCCGTGCTCGGCGTCGCCGGCCTCCAGCGCGCGCTGATGAGTGTGTAACCCTTTGTATTTGGGCAGCAGCGACGGATGGATGTTGAGCAGGCGACCCTGATAGTGCCGGACGAAGTCGGCGCTCAGAATGCGCATGAAACCGGCCAGTACCACGAGTTTCGGATTGAATTCGTCGATCAGTTCGATCAGGGCGGCATCGAAGGCCTCGCGACCTTCGAAACCCTTGTGATCCAGCGAGCGGGTAGCAATACCCGCATCACGGGCGCGCTGCAGGCCGTAGGCGTCGGCGCGGTTGGAAATCACCGCAGCGATGCGAACCGGGCTGTCGCCGGTCCGCGTGCTGTCGATCAGGGCCTGCAAGTTACTGCCGGTGCCGGACAGCAGCACCACGACATCACAGGTATTAGGCATCAGTGAGCCTTGAGGTTTTTCAGCTCGACCTGGGCCGCGCCTTCGGCGGCGACACCGATCTGGCCGATGACCCAAGGCTGTTCGCCGGCTTCGCGCAGGGTGTTCAGGGCAGTTTCAACGTGCTCCTGAGCCACGCAGATCACCATGCCCACGCCGCAGTTCAGTACGCGGTGCATTTCGGTCTCGTCGACGTTGCCTTTCTCCTGCAGCCAGTCGAAGACGGCCGGGCGGGTCCAGCTGGCCACGTCAACCACCGCTTGTGCGCCTTTTGGCAGGACGCGCGGGATGTTGTCCAGCAGGCCGCCACCGGTGATGTGGGCCATGGCCTTGACGGCGCCGGTGTCCTTGATCAGCTTGAGCAGCGGCTTCACGTAGATGCGGGTCGGGGCCATCAGCAGGTCGGTCAGCGGTTTGCCGTCGAGCTGGACGGTTTCGATGTCGGCGCCGGACACTTCGATGATCTTGCGGATCAGCGAGTAGCCGTTGGAGTGCGGGCCGGACGATGGCAGGGCGATCAGGGCGTCACCGGTGGCGACTTTGGAGCCGTCGATGATGTCGGCCTTTTCCACGACGCCGACGCAGAAACCGGCCAGGTCGTAGTCTTCGCCTTCGTACATGCCAGGCATTTCAGCGGTTTCGCCGCCGACCAGCGAGCAGCCAGCCAGTTCGCAGCCTGCCCCGATACCGGTGACGACGGTGGCGGCGACATCGACGTTCAGCTTGCCGGTGGCATAGTAGTCGAGGAAGAACAGCGGTTCGGCGCCGCACACCACCAGATCGTTGACGCACATCGCGACCAGATCCTGGCCGATGCTGTCGTGCTTGTTGAGGTTCAGCGCCAGGCGCAGCTTGGTGCCGACGCCGTCGGTGCCGGAAACCAGCACGGGCTGTTTGTAGCCGGCCGGGATTTCGCAGAGGGCGCCGAAACCGCCCAGGCCGCCCATGACTTCAGGGCGCGCAGTGCGCTTGGCGACGCTCTTGATGCGTTCGACCAATGCTTCACCGGCGTCGATGTCTACACCGGCGTCCTTGTAGCTCAGGGAGGGTTGCTTGCTCATGATCCAGGCCTTTAGGGGAGGGGATTCAGGGGTAACGACCGAGTTCAGCGGGAACACTGAAAGCGGCGAGGCGATTGCCTCACGCGAATTTCGGTGTGCCCGGCTGCTGCCGGTCTGCGAAGGCGCGCGATTTTATCAGGCTTGAGGGGCAGCGGCCATCCTCACGCCGACGGGCAGGGGCATATCGGCCGAAAAATTTTGCAATTGAAGCTGTGGACGACATCGCGGGTGCCTGTATAAGGAAGCGTCTATCGTTAGGGCTGTGCAAAAACTTGGCGCCTGCGTGTGAATGTTTTGCAACGGCCAGTGGTCACAGGCTTGCTCAACTCCGGTTCTTGCGGCCTGTTCCAGCCGCTCTTGTCGACGGGAATTCTCCATGCGTTTGTGTAAATTGCTGTTTGTGGGCTGCTTGTCTCTGGTCAGCCTGGCGAGCCAGGCGGAAAACCTCAAAGGTCTTTATCAGGTGCGCGAGCCGGTCAGCGGCCAGTCGCCGCAAGAGCGTGATCGCGCCACGCAGGCGGCGCTGGATACCCTGGTGCTGCGTCTGACGGGCGACCCGAAGGCGCCGCAGAATCCCGGTCTTGCGCCGATTCGCAAGGATCCGCAGCAAATCATCAGTCAGTTCGGCTTCGATGCCGGACCACCGGAAGTCTTGAAGGTCGACTTCGATCCGGGTACTACCGAGCAGGCGCTGCGCCGTGCCGGGTTGTCGCTGTGGGGTGCCAGCCGGCCGTCGATTCTGAGCTGGTGGCTGAACGATTCCACTGAAGGTTCGAGCCTGGTGGGGGATGGTCAGGCCAGTGCCGCGCCGCTGCGTCGAGCCGCCCAGCATCGCGGGTTGCCATTACGCCTGCCGCTGGCGGATTTGAGCGAGCAACTGGTGGCCACAGCGCCGACTCTGGAAGGCAATGATTCAGCGCCGTTGCATGCAGCTTCCGAACGCTATGGTGCGGATGCGCTGCTCGCCGTGCATGCCCGCGAAGAAGGCGGTCAGTGGCAGGCCAAGTGGCATTTGTGGCTGGGGGATCAAAAAGAAGCGGGAAGCGTACAGGGCGCCGATCAGGCTGCGGTTGCCGATGCGGTGATGCTGGCGGTGGCCGAACGCCTGGCGCCGCGTTTTGTTGCCAGGCCGGGAGCTTCGGGGCAGCAGACCCTGGAAGTACAGGGCATGAACCTGGAACATTACGCGACCTTGCTTCGGATGCTCGAGCCGTTTGGCGTACGTCTTGAAAGCGCCGATGCCGATCGTATCGTCTATAGGGTCAATGGCAGTGCCGATCAGTTGCGGGCGCAGTTGTCGTTGGCGAGGTTGCAGGAGTTGCCGGCCGAAACGACGGCTCCGGTGACGCCTCAGCCCGAGGTGGCGGGTGCCGCGCCTGCTGCGGCCCCGACCCCGACGTCGCCGTCGCTGCGGTTTCGCTGGTAAGTCTTTCTTATATATAAGCAATGGAGTGTTACATGGCCGATACGCGGCGTTGGTTCTGGCTCGGCGGGGTGCTCCTGCTTTGCGCGTTTGTCTGGTTGCTGCATCCGATCCTCATGCCGTTTCTGGTGGCGCTGTTGCTCGCATATCTGTTCGACCCGCTGGTGGATCGTCTGGAGCGCCTGGGCCTGTCACGTACCTGGGGCGTGATTGCGGTGTTTGCCTTGTTCACCTTGATTGTCACCGCGCTGTTGCTGGTGCTGGTGCCGATGCTCGCCAAGCAGTTGCTGCGTCTGTATGAGCTGGCGCCACAGATGCTCGACTGGCTGCAGCACACGGCATTGCCTTGGGCGCAGTCGAAGCTGGGGTTGTCGGAGGGGTTCTGGAAATTCGACAAGGTCAAGGCGGCGATCAGCGAACACATGGGGCAGACCACCGACATCGTCGGAGTGGTGCTGAGTCAGGCCACGGCTTCAAGTCTTGCGTTGATCGGCTGGCTGGCGAATCTGGTGCTGATTCCGGTGGTGAGCTTCTATTTGCTGCGTGACTGGGACGTGATGATGGCCAAGATCCGCAGCCTGTTGCCGCGTGATCGCGAGGAGCGCGTGGTGGCGCTGGCGGGCGAGTGTCACGAAGTGCTCGGCGCTTTCGTGCGCGGGCAGTTGCTGGTGATGTTGGCGTTAGGCGTGATCTACGCGGCGGGGCTGATGATTGTCGGTCTGGAGCTGGGCCTGTTGATTGGTCTGATCGCCGGACTGGCGGCCATCGTGCCTTATATGGGATTCGTGATCGGTATCGGCGCGGCGCTGATTGCCGGGTTGTTTCAGTTCGGTGGCGACCTGTACCCGATGCTCGGGATCGTGGCGGTGTTCATGGTCGGTCAGGCTCTTGAGGGGATGGTGCTGACACCGTTGCTGGTCGGCGATCGAATCGGTCTGCATCCGGTGGCGGTGATTTTCGCGATCCTGGCGGGTGGAGAACTGTTCGGTTTTACTGGTGTGTTGCTGGCGTTGCCGGTGGCGGCGGTGATCATGGTGCTGGTGCGTCACGTCCATGATCTGTACAAGGACTCCGATATGTATAGCGGAGTGGATGATCCGAAGCTGTAATGGGGTGGGGGCCGCCCGGTGGATCAGCGGGTTGGCCCGTCGCGTGCAGACGATGCCGGCGCGCAGGTGCCAAAGAAACCGTCGTGAAACAGTGTGTTAACGCAAACCTTTGATTTTGCTTGGAGTCTGTCGCATTGTGCGCTCCGCTTCACGGGTATAAACTTCGCACACTTTACACAGAGGCCACTAACGGTTCCTTGAGAACTGTTCAGTCAGCATGAAACCGATTCAGCTGCCCCTAGGTGTGCGTCTGCGTGACGACGCCACCTTCATCAATTACTACCCAGGCGCCAACGCCGCTGCACTCGGCTATGTCGAGCGCCTTTGCGAAGCCGACGCCGGCTGGACCGAAAGCCTGATCTATCTGTGGGGCAAGCACGGGGTAGGGCGTACGCATCTGTTGCAGGCCGCTTGCCTGCGTTTCGAACAGATGGGCGAACCGGCGGTATATCTGCCGCTGGCCGAATTGCTGGATCGCGGCATCGAAATTCTCGACAACCTCGAACAATACGAACTGGTCTGCCTGGATGACTTGCAGGTGATTGCCGGCAAGCCCGATTGGGAAGAGGCGATGTTCCATCTGTTCAATCGCCTGCGTGACAGCGGTCGGCGTTTGTTGATTGCTGCTTCTACCTCGCCTCGGGAGCTGCCGGTAAAACTGGCGGACCTGAAATCACGGCTGACCCTGGCGCTGATTTTCCAGATGCGTCCTCTCTCCGATGAAGACAAATTGCGCGCCCTTCAATTGCGCGCATCCCGTCGCGGTCTGCACCTGACCGATGAAGTGGGGCATTTTATTTTGACTCGCGGCACCCGCAGCATGAGCGCGCTTTTTGATTTGCTCGAGCAGCTCGATCAGGCCTCCTTGCAGGCTCAGCGCAAGCTGACCATTCCCTTCCTCAAAGAAACCCTGGGCTGGTAAAACCGGGGGGTTCAGCGGTTTTTGGCGGATTTCGGGCGCCAGAAAACCCGCTTTCCTGCGCACTGCGCAGGCCGCGTCTGGATTCAAACAGGCTTAAGCGCTTAGATGTAAACGAGAAACCGGGAAGTCACAAAAAGATCGATTGAATTTGCAAATGAGGCTGATAGCGGGCATAGTCTCGACTTCTTTACAACTAACAGCCACGGTCGTGCCCATGCTAAAGCGCTTCGCACCCCTCGTGCCTCTCGCACTCGTCACCCTGTTGTTCGGTTGCGCTGCTCATTCACCTGTCGATCAAGAGCAGCAACAACAGGTTAAAAATTCTGCTACCGCCCAGTCTTCCGTCATTTACCAGGAAGAGCTGGACACCGAAAAGGAACTGGCCGCCTTCAACGGCAAGAAGCCTTACCAGCTTCCGGTTCTGGCCGACAGTATTCTTGAGCGCGGCATGTCCCTGATCGGTACCCGTTACCGTTTCGGCGGCACCTCTGAAGCCGGGTTCGATTGCAGCGGGTTCATCGGCTACCTGTTCCGCGAAGAGGCCGGCATGAATCTGCCGCGTTCCACTCGCGAAATGATCAACGTGGATGCGCCTCTGGTAGCGCGCAGCAACCTCGAGCCAGGTGATTTGCTGTTCTTCGCCACCAATGGTCGTCGCGGTCGTGTCAGTCACGCGGGGATCTACCTGGGCGACAACCAGTTCATCCACTCCAGCAGTCGTCGCAGCGGCGGTGTCCGCATCGACAGTCTGGGTGACAGCTACTGGAGCAAGTCCTTCATCGAAGCCAAGCGCGCTTTGGCGAACGCTCCAACCGTGGTTACCGCTCGCAAGTAATCACGCCTTTGTCGCCACGTTCGTGGCGACAAGCGGTACCTCCGGGGCAATAGACATGAACTTTACAAGGTGAAGTTAAAGTCTTACTTGAAGTTTGCCGCGTAGCCGCTAGAATCCTGATCTATATTGATGGCAAACCGCCTGCGTCCCAACGCAGGCGGTTTTGTTTTCTGTCGAATCGGCAGTGAAAGCCGCAGCCAGATCAGGATGTTCTGCTTATGACGATGCCGGCCCGCCTCACCCTGATGTTCTTCGCAGCGCTGCTCAGCGCCTGCGCCAGCCGTACTCCGCCGCCAGCCCCCGTGGTTCGCGCGCCGATTGTGTTCGGATCCTCCCAGGCCTTTTCTCCGGCTGCCGAAGACGTGCTGTTCCGTGCGCTCGGGCTGGTGGGCACGCCTTATCGCTGGGGTGGCAACACACCCGATTCCGGTTTCGATTGCAGCGGTCTGATCGGTTTTGTGTACCGCGATGCCGCCGGCATCAGCCTGCCGCGTTCGACGCGCGAGATGATCGTCATGCAGGCGCCGAATGTCGGCAAGGAAGGGCTGCAGACCGGTGACCTGATCTTCTTTGCCACCAACGGCGGCTCTCAGGTCAGCCATGCGGGGATTTATGTAGGGGAAGGGCGCTTTGTTCATGCGCCGGCCACGGGGGGTACGGTGAAGCTGGACAGCCTGTCGAAAGCTTATTGGCAAAAAGCCTATCTGAGCGCCAAGCGCGTTTTGCAGCCGGAGCATCTGGCGCACAACCCGTAACGCTGCGAATCAAGAAAAACCGTGGGAGCCCATTGGCTCCCACGGTTTTTTTGTTTCAGGGCCGCGTTATTTAGCCGCTGAAACTCGCCACACCTTGTTCCCCACATCGTCCGCCACCAGCAATCCACCTTGCTGGTCGATCACCACGCCGACCGGGCGACCCATGGCGTTCTCGTCCTTGTCGAGAAAACCGCTCAGAACATCCACTGGCGTTCCGCTCGGCTTGCCGGCCACAAAGGGCACGAAGATCACCTTGTAACCACTGTGCGGCTTGCGGTTCCACGAACCGTGCTGGCCGATGAACGCACCTTCCTTGAATTGGGCCGGCAGCGTGTTGCCCTCGGCGAAGGACAGGCCCAGTGAGGCCGTGTGTGGGCCGACGGCGTAGTCCGGTGCAATGGCCTTGGCCACCAGGTCCAGGTTTTGCGGTTTCACGCGCACATCGACGTGCTGGCCGTAATAGCTGAAAGGCCAGCCATAGAAACCGCCGTCCTTGACCGAGGTGATGTAGTCCGGCACCAGATCACTGCCGATTTCGTCCCGTTCGTTGACGGCGGTCCACAGTGCGCCACTTTGCGGTTCCCAGGCCAGGCCATTGGGGTTGCGGAGGCCAGAGGCGAAGATCCGGTGATTGCCGCTGGCGCGATCCACTTCCCAGATTGCGGCGCGGCCTTCTTCCTGATCCAGGCCGTTTTCGCCGACGTTGCTGTTCGAGCCGACAGTGACGTAAAGCTTGCTGCCGTCCTTGCTGGCGATGACGTTCTTGGTCCAGTGGTGGTTGAGCGGGCCACCCGGCAGATCCACGATCTTGATCGGCTGGCTCTTGATTTCCGTTGCGCCGGGTTCGTAGTGAAAACGCAGCAAGCGGTCGGTGTCGGCGACGTACAGGTCATTGCCGACCAATGTCATCCCGAACGGCGAATTGAGGTTCTGCAGGAACACCGTACGCGTCTCGGCCACGCCGTCGTGATCGGCATCACGCAGCAGGGTGATGCGGTTCGGGCTCGGTACGCCGGCGCCGGCGCGGCCCATGACTTTCTTCATCACCCAGCCGCGAATGCCTTTGCTGTCCTCTGGTTTCGGCGGGGCATTGGTTTCGGCCACCAGTACGTCGCCATTGGGCAGCACGTAGAGCCAGCGCGGGTGATCAAGGTTCTCGGCAAATGCCGCTACCTGAGTGCCTGCCGCCGGTGTCGGTTTCGCGCCGGCCGGCCAGCCGATCGCCGGGGCGATGTTCACTGTCGGGATCAGGGTTTTGTTCGGTTCGGGCAGTTTGGGAGACGGGCCGGTGCCGTCCGAGACTTGCAGGCTGGAGGATTCGCCGCAGGCGCTGAGCCCGCCGGCGAGTGCGATGACGAAAAGGAGGTGGGGCTTGCGCATTGCTGATCTTCCCTATGAATGCATTCCTGATCATAGAGAAGTGCGCGAGCCCGATGGTTCAACTCCTCAGCCGCGAGCTTCCTTGAACAGCACGGCGATACCGGGGTGATAGTTGCCGGCCTCGCTGCGCAATTTGCGGTAGGCGTAGGGGAAATACCAGGCGACGGCGCAGGTGTGTTCCTTTTGCAGGTCGTCGACCATGTCCTGCAGTTCTTCCGGGCTGGCGCTGTGCTGGGCTTTCTGCGGAGCGACGAACAGGCAGCCGAGCTTGAGATCGCTGGCGTAGCTGATGCGCTTCGCGTCACTGGTGATATCGGCCAGCGCCTGGGTCAGGTGCAGGCTGTTGACCCGCGGCCAGCGCTGGGTCGCCTGGATGTAGGCGCGATCTTCGGCGCCGGCCAGGAACAGGTCGGCCCGGGCATTGCGTTCGCCTTCTTCATTCTGTTTGCGGGTGGCGGTGTCGCGCAGGGTCACCAGTTCGGCCATCCAGGCGGCGGCGGACAGCAGGCCGAGGTTGGCTTTCTCGTCGTGCCAGTAGGGTGTGTCGTTGTCGCCGCGCACGGCGTTGTAGCGGTCGATGCAGTCGAACCAGCGTTCCAGCACCGGGCGCAGGAATTCCAGCCGCGGATTGCTGATGATCATGCCTTGCATGGTGCTCTCCCTTGTTATTGTGATGTGCTCTCTGCAGTCAAAAAGCATGGCTCTTTGATATCACTGCTGACAGTGTGGCACAAGATTGGCGTCAGATAATTGATCGGCGGCAGTTATTTGCCGCGCGGCACCCTCTTCATTTGACGCTCCACCCCCAACCCTCTAACCTTCGCGGCTTGTTTCAGGTGCTCTGTGACCCCTGTCGACAGAGTGAAACAGGGAAGCCGGTGAGGATTGTCTTCACGCGAAGAACCATCACGATCCCGGCGCTGCCCCCGCAACGGTAAATGAGTGAAAGCTGCGTTCGATGCCACTGCTGCAAAGCGGGAAGGCGCGCAGCCAGGCGCGAGCCGCTCATGAGCCCGGAGACCGGCCTGATCCATCCAGCGGCATCACGGTGGGCGATGCCAGGCTTGTTGCCGTCTATTCTTGTGCCTGCCCGCCGTTATCCAGCCTCAACGGAGAGCTCCCCATGACTGATTCCCTCGAACGCGACGAGCGTCACCTGGCCCGCATGCAGCGCAAAAAAGCCGTGATCGACGAGCGCATTGCCAATTCGCCAGACGAATGCGGCCTGGTGCTGGTGCTGACCGGCAACGGCAAAGGCAAAAGCAGTTCGGCGTTCGGCATGCTTGCCCGCGCCATGGGCCACGGTATGCAGTGTGGCGTGGTGCAGTTCATCAAGGGCCGCAACAGCACCGGGGAAGAGCTGTTCTTCCGCCGCTTCCCCGAGCAGGTGCGCTTTCATGTGATGGGCGAAGGCTTCACCTGGGAAACCCAGGACCGCCAGCGCGACATCGCTGCCGCCGAGGCTGCCTGGGAGGTCTCCCGCGAGTTGCTGCGTGATCCGTCGATCGGTCTGGTGGTGCTCGATGAGCTGAACATCGCCCTCAAGCACGGTTACCTCGACCTGGATCGGGTGCTCAGCGACTTGCAGGCCCGCCCGCCGATGCAACACGTGATCGTCACCGGCCGCGCCGCCAAACCGGAAATGATCGAGATGGGCGACACCGTCACCGAAATGGGCATGATCAAGCACGCCTTCCAGGCCGGTATCAAAGCGCAGAAAGGCGTCGAACTTTGAATCAGCCTCGTCACTGTCCGGCGGTCCTGATCGCCGCGCCGGCCTCCGGCCAGGGCAAAACCACCGTCACCGCCGCGCTGGCCCGCCTGCACCGCAATCAGGGGCGCAGGGTTCGGGTGTTCAAGTGCGGTCCGGATTTTCTCGACCCGATGATCCTCGAGCGGGCCAGCGGTGCACCGGTCTATCAACTGGACATGTGGATGGTCGGCGAGCAGGAAAGCCGTCGCCTGTTGTGGGAAGCCGCCGCTGAGGCCGATCTGATCCTGATCGAAGGCGTGATGGGCTTGTTCGACGGCACACCCTCGAGCGCCGATCTGGCCCGGCATTTCGGTGTTCCTGTGCTCGGCGTGATCGACGGCACCGCCATGGCCCAGACGTTCGGTGCGCTGGCCCTGGGCCTGGCGCGCTATCAGCCGGACTTGCCGTTCGCCGGCGTGCTGGCCAATCGCGTCGGCACCGTGCGTCATGCGCAATTGCTCGAAGGCAGTCTCACCGAAGGTTTGCGCTGGTACGGCGCGCTGTCCCGGGAAACCGGGATCGAGTTGCCAAGCCGCCACCTCGGCCTTGTGCAGGCCAGCGAACTCAATGACCTCGATGTGCGCCTCGACGCCGCCGCCGAAGCGCTGGCCGGCACATGCGAGGTCGCGCTGCCGCCGGCCGTCGAATTCGCCGCGCCTGAAATCGTGAAGACCGAGAGACTGCTCGAAGGTGTGCGCATTGCTGTCGCCCGTGACGAAGCCTTCGCTTTCACTTATGGCGCCAGTCTCGATCTGTTGCGGGCGATGGGCGCGCAATTGAATTTCTTCTCGCCGATCCGCGACACGGCGTTGCCCGAGGCTGACAGTCTGTATTTGCCTGGCGGTTATCCGGAACTGCACCACGTTGCCTTGTCGCAAAACACCCGCATGCTTGAAGCCATCCGCGCGCATCATGTCGCCGGCAAGCCGCTGCTCGCCGAGTGTGGCGGCATGCTCTATCTGCTGGATGCGCTGACCGATGTCGAAGGCACCCGCGCCGAACTGGTCGGTTTGCTCAAGGGGGATGCGGTGATGCAAAAGCGCCTGGCGGCACTGGCGTTGCAGTCTGTCGAACTGCCGGAAGGCCTGCTGCGCGGCCACACCTATCACCATTCCCTGACCACCACGGAACTGACGCCCATCGCCCGAGGCCACAGCCCCAACGGTGGGCGCGGGGCGGAGGCGGTGTATCGCGAAGGAAGGATGACAGCTTCCTACGTGCACTTTTATTTCCCGTCGAATCCGTCGGCGATCGCTGCGCTGTTGGTGCCATGACCGACAACGCATTCACTGAGTCCGAGCGCGCAGCGGTCTACCGCGCCATCGCCGAACGCCGCGACATGCGCCACTTCATCGGCGGCACGGTCGAGCCCCGATTGCTGCGCCGATTGCTTGAGGCCGCGCATCAGGCACCGAGCGTCGGCCTGATGCAGCCGTGGCGCTTCATTCGCATCAGCGACCGCGCCTTGCGTGGTCAGATCCGCAATCTTGTAGAGGAAGAACGCGTGCGCACCGCCGAGGCCCTTGGCGAGCGCAGTGACGAGTTCATGAAACTCAAGGTCGAAGGCATCAATGACTGCGCCGAAGTGCTGGTTGCTGCGTTGATGGATGATCGCGAACGGCACATTTTCGGCCGCCGCACGCTGCCGGAAATGGACATGGCGTCGCTGTCCTGCGCGATCCAGAACCTGTGGCTGGCCGCTCGCGCCGAAGGCCTGGGCATGGGCTGGGTGTCGCTGTTCGAGCCGCAGGCCCTGGCCGATCTGTTGAAGCTGCCGGCAGGGGCCAAGCCGCTGGCGGTGCTTTGCCTGGGGCCGGTCGAGGCATTCTATCCGGCGCCGATGCTGGTACTCGACGGCTGGGCGCAGGAGCGTCCGCTCAGTGAGCTGCTGTATGAAAATATTTGGGGAGTGAATCAATGAGCGTGGCGTTGCTGAGTGTCGCCGCTGTTGCGCTGGATGCGCTGCTGGGTGAACCGAAACGTTGGCATCCGCTGGTGGCGTTCGGCAATTTCGCCGGGCGCATCGAGCAACGTTTCAACACCGGCGGGCGCGGCTGGCGCAGCCATGGGGTCACAGCGTGGGTGATCGCGGTCCTGCCGCTGACCCTGCTCGCCACGGCATTGTCCTGGGCACCGTATGTGGGCTGGATCGTCGAGATCGTCGCGCTGTATTGCGCCCTCGGCATGCGCAGCCTCGGTGAGCACGTCGAGCCGGTGGCCAAGGCCCTGCGCAGCGATGATCTGGAGGAGGCGCGCAAGCGCGTGGGTTTTCTCGTCAGCCGCCAAACCAGTGAACTGGACAGCACCGCCGTCGCCCGTGCTGCCACCGAGTCGGTGCTGGAAAACGGCAGCGATGCGGTGTTCGCCGCGATCTTCTGGTTTGTCGTGGCCGGTGCGCCGGGCGTGGTGCTCTATCGCCTGAGCAACACCCTCGACGCGATGTGGGGTTACCGCAATGAACGTTTCGAGCGTTTCGGCTGGGCCGCGGCAAAAATCGACGATGTCCTCAACTATATTCCTGCGCGTCTGGTGGCGTTGACCTACGCGCTGCTGGGCAAGACCCGACTCGCGCTGAAATGCTGGCGTAGCCAGGGCCCGACATGGGACAGCCCGAACGCCGGTCCGGTGATGGCTGCCGGCGCAGGTGCCTTGGGCGTCGAGCTGGGTGGCCCGGCGATCTATCACGGTGAGCTGCACGAGCGTCCGCAACTGGGCGAGGGCGCGCCGGCGGATGCCGATTCCATCGATCGCGGCTGGCAATTGGTTCAGCGCGGGGTATGGTTATGGCTGCTGATTCTCTGCGTGGGGGCTGAATTCTATGCTTGAGCACGGTGGCCGGCTGCGCAGGGCGGCGCGCGAATACGGCATCGCGGAAGAAGACTGGCTCGACCTGTCCACCGGACTGGCGCCGTGGCCGTTCCCGGTGCCGCAGATCCCGTTGCGGGCCTGGGCACGTCTGCCGGAAACCGATGACGGTCTGGAGCAGGCGGCGTGCGACTACTACGGTGCCGCGCAGGTGCTGCCGGTGGCCGGTTCGCAGATGGCCATTCAGTTGCTGCCGCGCCTGCGCAGGGCCGGCAAGGTCGGCGTGCTGTCGCCGTGTTATGCCGAACATGCCGAAGCCTGGCGGCGCAGCGGCTACATCGTTCGCGAAGTACTGGAGCAGGAAGTCGAGTTTTTCCTCGACAGCCTCGACGTGCTGGTGGTGGTCAACCCGAACAACCCTACGGGCCTGAGTCTGACCCCGGCGCGTCTGCTCGACTGGCACGCGCGGCTGGCCCAGCGCGGTGGCTGGCTGGTGGTCGATGAAGCGTTCATGGACAACACGCCGCAACTGAGTCTGGCGCCGCATACCCATCAGGTCGGGCTGATCGTGTTGCGTTCGTTCGGCAAGTTCTTCGGGCTGGCCGGTGTGCGGCTGGGGTTCGTGCTGGCCGAGCGCAAGTTGCTCAGGTTGCTGGCCGAGCAGGTGGGGCCCTGGGCTGTCAGCGGGCCGACCCGGGTGCTGGGACAGGCGTGCCTGCAAGACACTGAAGGTCATACACGTCAGCGGATCCGCAGCGACGAAGCCAGCGGGCGCTTGGCGGCGCTGCTCGAGCGCTATGGCTTCAAGCCCCAGGGCGGCTGCGCGCTGTTTCAGTGGCTGATCACCGAGCATGCTTACGCACTGTATGAATTCATGGCCCGGCGCGGCATCCTGCTGCGTCTCTTCACGCACAACAGCAGCCTGCGTTTCGGCCTGCCGGCCAATGCCGCCGATGAGGTGCGTCTTGAACAGGCCTTGCAAGCTTTCGCCGTGGACCGCTCGATGGAAAAGACACCCGCATGACCACTTTAATGGTGCAGGGCACCACCTCCGACGCCGGCAAAAGTACGCTGGTGACCGCGCTGTGCCGCTGGGCGACCCGTCAGGGCGTCGCCGTGGTGCCATTCAAACCGCAGAACATGGCGCTCAACAGCGCGGTGACTGCCGACGGCGGCGAGATCGGCCGGGCGCAAGCGGTGCAGGCGCAGGCCTGCGGTCTTGAACCGCACACCGACATGAACCCGGTACTGCTCAAGCCCAACAGCGACACCGGTGCTCAGGTCATCATCCACGGTCGCGCGGTCACCAGCATGAACGCCGTCGCCTATCACGACTACAAAGCCATCGCCATGCAGGCCGTGCTGGCTTCTCACGAGCGCTTGAGCGCTGCGTATCCGCTAGTGATGGTCGAGGGCGCGGGCTCGCCGGCAGAGATCAATCTGCGCGCCGGCGACATCGCCAATATGGGCTTCGCCGAAGCGGTGGACTGCCCGGTGCTGCTGATTGCCGACATCAACCGTGGCGGCGTGTTTGCCCATCTGGTGGGCACGCTGGAATTGCTGTCGCCGAGCGAGCAGGCGCGGGTGAAGGGCTTTGTCATCAACCGCTTTCGTGGCGACATCGCTTTGCTGCAACCGGGCCTCGACTGGCTGGAGCAGCGCACCGGCAAACCGGTGGTGGGTGTGTTGCCTTATGTGATGGATCTGCATCTGGAGGCCGAGGACGGTATTGACCAGCGTCAGACCGACAAGGCCGAGCAAGTCTTGAAAGTGGTGGTGCCGGTGCTGCCGCGCATCAGCAATCACACCGATTTCGATCCGCTGCGGCTGCATCCGCAAGTGGACCTGCAATTCATCGGCCCGGGGCAAGCGATTCCGCCAGCCGATCTGATCATCCTGCCAGGCTCGAAAAGCGTGCGCAGCGATCTGGCTTATCTGCGCGGCAATGGCTGGGAAACCGCCATCAGTCGGCATCTGCGCTATGGCGGCAAGCTGCTGGGGATTTGCGGTGGCCTGCAAATGCTCGGCGAGCAGGTGCATGATCCGCTGGGCCTGGAAGGCGCGCCGGGTTCCAGCGCAGGTTTCGGTCTGCTGGCATTTGAAACGCAGCTTGAAGCCGAGAAGCAGTTGCGCAATGTGCGCGGGCGCCTGGCGCTGGAGGATGCCGAGGTCAGCGGTTATGAAATTCATGCCGGTGTGACGACGGGGCCAGCGTTGGAAAATGCCGCTGTCCATCTGGATGACGGTCGCTGTGATGGAGCGCAAAGTCTCGACGGGCAGATTTTCGGTACCTACCTGCATGGCCTGTTCGAATCGCCGGCGGCCAGTGCGGCGCTGCTGCGCTGGGCCGGTTTGAGTGATGTGCAGGAGGTGGATTACCACGGCCTGCGCGAGCGCGATATCGAGCGGCTGGCGGATCTGGTGGAGAAGCACCTGGATACCGATTTGTTGCGTGAACTCTGTGGAATGTGATTTGCCCATGCCGTCCTCATCGCGAGCAGGCTCGCTCCCACTTTGAAATGCGTTCCACTGTGGGAGCGAGCCTGCTCGCGAAGACGGTCGTTGTAGCACCCGATATTTATAGGATGTATTCATGCTCCAACTGATCCTGGGTGGCGCCCGCTCCGGCAAAAGTCGCCTGGCCGAAAAGCTCGCCACTGACAGCGCACTGGCCGTGACGTATATAGCCACCAGCCAGCCGCTGGATGGTGAAATGAATGAGCGCGTCGCCCATCACCGCGCCCGTCGTCCGCTTGAATGGGCGCTGATCGAAGAACCGCTGGAACTGGCCCGGGTGCTGCGCGAAACCGCCCGCACCGAACGGTGCCTGCTGGTGGATTGCCTGACGCTGTGGCTGACCAATCTGCTGATGCTCGAAGACGCCGAACGTCTCGCTGCCGAACGCGAATCTCTGCTCGAATGCCTGGCGTCGCTGCCGGGCGAAATCATTTTTGTCAGCAACGAGACCGGAATGGGTGTCGTGCCGCTGGGCGAATTGACTCGCCGCTACGTCGATGAAGCCGGTTGGCTGCATCAAGCTCTGGCCGAGCGTTGTCAGCGAGTCGTCCTGACCGTCGCCGGCCTGCCCCTGACTCTTAAAGGACCTGCGTTATGACCCAAGCCTGGTGGTTGAACCCGTGCAAACCGGTGGATACGGACGCCGTTGAAAACGCGGCGGCGCGTCAGCAGCAATTGACCAAGCCTGCCGGCTCTCTCGGGCAGCTCGAATCGGTGGCGGTGCAACTGGCCGGCCTGCAGGGCCGGATCAAGCCGACACTCGATCAGGTCTGGATCGCGATTTTTGCTGGCGACCACGGTGTTGTCGCCGAAGGGGTTTCGGCGTTTCCGCAGGAAGTCACCGGGCAGATGCTGCTGAACTTTGTCAGCGGCGGCGCGGCGATCAGCGTGCTGGCGCGGCAATTGGGTGCGCAGCTGGAAGTGGTGGATCTCGGCACCGTGACTCCGTCGCTGAACCTGCCGGGCGTGCGTCACTTGAATATTGGCCGGGGCACGGCGAATTTCGCCAAGGGGCCGGCAATGACTCCGGCTCAGGGCGAACTCGCTTTGCAGGCCGGTCGCGACAGTGTGTTGCGCGCGAAGGCAGCCGGCGCGCAATTGTTCATCGGCGGTGAAATGGGCATCGGCAACACCACGGCCGCCAGTGCGCTGGCCTGTGCGCTGCTCGATTGCCCGGTAACCCATCTGACCGGTCCCGGCACCGGGCTGAATGCCGAAGGCGTCAGCCACAAGGCGCAGGTGATCGAGCGGGCGCTGGTGTTGCACGCTTCGCAACGTGAGGATGTGTTGCAGACTCTGTGCAATCTCGGCGGCTTTGAGATTGCGGCTCTGGTCGGTGCGTATCTGGCGTGCGCTCAGGAAGGTGTAGCGGTGTTGGTGGACGGTTTCATCTGCACCGTCGCGGCGCTGGTGGCCGTTCGGCTGAATCCGGCCTGTCGTCAATGGCTGCTTTTTGGTCATCGCGGTGCCGAGCCGGGTCATCGCCATGTGCTGGAAACCCTTGGCGCTGAGCCGCTGTTGGAACTGGGCCTGCGTCTGGGCGAGGGCAGCGGTGCTGCGCTGGCGGTGCCGTTGCTGCGTCTGGCCTGTGATCTGCACGGGCAGATGGCGACCTTCGCCGAAGCCGCGGTGGCGGATCGCCCGGCATGACCTTGCGTCTGGACCTGCTGCGCCACGGTGAAACCGAACTCGGCGGTGGCCTGCGCGGCAGCCTCGACGATGCCCTGACCGAACAGGGTTGGGCACAGATGCGCGAGGCGGTGATCGGGCAGGGGCCCTGGCATCGGCTGGTCAGTTCGTCGTTGCAGCGGTGCGCGCGTTTCGCCGAAGAACTTGGCAGGCAATTGAGTTTGCCGGTCTCGCAAGACAAGGACCTGCAAGAGCTGCATTTCGGTAGCTGGGAAGGGCAGAGCGCAGCGGCGCTGATGGAGACCGATGCCGAAGCGCTCGGGCTGTTCTGGGCTGATCCGTATGGGTTCACCCCGCCTCGGGGCGAGCCGGTTGTCGAGTTCTCGGCGCGGGTGCTGGCGGCCATCACACGCTTGCATGCGGCGCATGCGGGAGAGCGACTGTTGCTGATCAGTCATGGCGGCGTCATGCGCCTGTTGCTGGCCCGCGCCCGTGGCTTGCCCCGCGAGCAGTTACTCAATGTCGAAGTCGCTCATGGCGCGCTGTTTTCACTGGTTGTCGAGGCCGATGGTTCGCTCAAGGAAGTGTGTTGACATGCTGCCCCTGTGGATCGCCCTGCAGTTTCTCAGCAGCCTGCCGATTCGTCTGCCGGGCATGCCGGCGCCTGAAGAACTCGGGCGTTCGCTGCTGTTTTATCCGCTGGTGGGCTTGCTGTTCGGTGTGATTCTCTGGGCGCTGAACTTCGCTCTGGCCGGTGCGCCCTTGCTGTTGCATGCCGCGTTGCTGTTGACGGTGTGGGTGCTGCTCAGCGGCGCCCTGCACCTGGACGGTTTGGCGGACAGTGCCGATGCGTGGCTCGGCGGCTTCGGTGATCGTGAGCGAACCCTGACGATCATGAAGGATCCGCGCAGCGGGCCGATCGCAGTGGTGACGCTGGTGCTGGTCCTGCTGCTCAAGTTCGCGGCATTGCTGGCGTTGATCGAAAAACAGCAAGGCATGGCGCTGATCATCGTGCCGCTGCTGGGGCGGGCGGCGCTGCTCGGGTTGTTTCTCACCACGACCTATGTGCGGGCCGGCGGGTTGGGGCAGGCGCTGGCCGATCATTTGCCGCGCAAGGCAGGCTGGTGGGTGCTGCTGGGCAGTGCGCTGGCGTGTGTGCTGATCGCCGGTTTCAAGGCTGTCGTAGCGCTGTCGCTGGCGGTCGTCGTATTCATCTGGTTGCGGAATCTGACGGTGCGGCGGCTGGGTGGAACCACGGGGGATACGGCGGGAGCGTTACTGGAATTGCTGGAGATGGCCGTGCTCGTCGGGCTGGCTTTGTGTTGATCTGTAACTTGATTTAACAGACTCGCGGGTATATACACGCATCATGCTTCCTTCTCAGTGTTTGTGCACCAACCTGCGTCGCGCCGCCCGTGGCGTCAGCAGGCATTACGACGGCGCTCTCGACGGCTTCGGGATCAACGTTGCCCAGTATTCTCTGCTGTGCAATCTGCAGCGTCTGGATCAACCGAGCATTTCCGAACTGGCTGAAGCCATGGGGCTGGATCGCAGCACCCTGGGGCGCAATCTGCGGGTGCTGGAAGGCGAAGGGCTGGTGGCGCTGGCCGAAGGCGAAGACATGCGCAACCGTATCGTCCGGCTTACCGAAACCGGTGTACAACGCCTGGCTGCAGCCCTGCCGGCCTGGGAAGCGGCGCAACAGCGGTTGATCGACCGACTGGGTGCCGAGAAGCGTGAAACCTTGCTGCGGCTATTGGATGAACTGGCCTGAGGGCCGGTTTTTTCCGACTTTAAGCGGGTATATACCCGCGACTGGAGAATAACAATGAGTTCGATGTGGCGTACGTGCGGTTGGGTATTGCTGGGGAGTGCGCTGATTCTGGCGTTGTCATTGGGCGTGCGGCACGGCTTCGGCCTGTTCCTGTCACCGATGAGCGCCCAGTTCGGTTGGGGGCGAGAGGTGTTCGCCTTTGCCATCGCGTTGCAGAACCTGATCTGGGGCCTGGCGCAACCTTTCACCGGTGCGCTGGCCGACCGCTTCGGCGCGGCGAAAGTGGTGCTGATCGGTGGTGTGCTCTACGCCTTGGGCCTGGTGTTCATGGGCCTGTCGGAAACGGCGTTGGGCCTGTCCCTGAGCGCTGGTTTGCTGATCGGTATCGGCCTGTCCGGCACTTCCTTCTCGGTGATTCTGGGCGTGGTCGGCCGTGCTGTGCCGCCGGAAAAACGCAGCATGGGCATGGGCATCGCAAGTGCTGCCGGTTCTTTCGGCCAATTCGCGATGCTGCCGGGCACCCTCGGGCTGATCGGCTGGCTGGGCTGGTCGGCGGCGTTGCTGGCGCTGGGCCTGCTGGTGGCGCTGATCGTGCCGCTGGTGAGCATGCTCAAGGACAAGCCGCTGCCGGTGCACGGGCATGAACAAACCCTGTCCGAAGCCCTGCGTGAAGCCTGCTCGCATTCCGGGTTCTGGCTGCTGGCGTTCGGTTTCTTCGTCTGCGGATTCCAGGTGGTGTTTATCGGCGTGCACCTGCCGGCGTATCTGGTCGATCAGCATCTGCCGGCCACCGTTGGCACCACGGTGCTGGCGTTGATCGGGCTGTTCAACATCTTCGGCACCTATACCGCCGGCTGGCTCGGCGGGCGCATGTCCAAGCCACGTCTTTTGACTGGCCTGTATCTGCTGCGGGCGGTGGTGATCGTGCTATTCCTCTGGCTGCCGGTGACGACGACCACGGCGTATCTGTTCGGCATGGCGATGGGTTTCCTGTGGCTGTCGACCGTGCCGTTGACCAACGGTACGGTGGCGACCTTGTTTGGCGTGCGAAATCTGTCCATGCTCGGCGGGATCGTGTTCCTGTTCCATCAGCTCGGCTCGTTCCTCGGCGGCTGGCTGGGCGGGGTGGTGTATGACCGGACCGGGAGTTATGACTTGATCTGGCAAGTGGCGATTCTCTTGAGCCTGTTGGCGGCCGCGCTGAACTGGCCGGTGCGCGAGCGTCCGGTCGAACGTCTGCAGGCCCGTGCGAGCGCGGCATGAAAAGAGTCTGGCCACGAATCGCCATCACCGCACTCGGCGCTGTCTTGCTGGCGCTGGTGTGGTGGGGCTGGCATCAGGGTGGCCTGGCGCTGATGCAGTTGGGCATGGGCGCTTGCGTGTAGGCTTGGAGGGCGAGTAACGTCGGGTTCTGACGATTGCTCAAGGAGGCCCGACATGCTCAAGCGCTGGTGTGCTGTTCCCGCGTTGCTGATGGCGTTGACCGGACTGGCTCGGGCCGCGGACTGTCCGGAACTGCTGCAAGGCTCGTTGCCCAAATTGCGGGCCAAGGAATCCATCGACCTGTGCCAGCGCTACGCCGACAAGCCGTTGGTGGTGATCAACACCGCCAGCTTCTGTGGCTTCGCTCCGCAGTTCGAGGGCCTTGAAGCGCTCAACCAGCGCTACAAGGCGCAAGGGCTGGAAATGCTCGGCGTGCCCTCCAATGACTTCAAGCAAGAGTCCAGGGACAGCGCCGAGACCGCCAAGGTCTGCTACGCCAACTACGGCGTGACCTTCACCATGACCGAGCCGCAGAAAGTTCGTGGTGACGATGCCACCCATCTGTTCCAGGTGCTCGCCGCGCAAAGCAGCGCGCCGAAATGGAATTTCTACAAATATGTGGTCGATCGCCAGGGCAAGGTAATAGCCAATTTCTCCAGCCTGACCAAACCGGATGATCCGGAGTTTCTTGCGGCCATTGAGAAAGCCATTGCGTCTAAACCGCTGAAACCCTGATCGATGCCCACCAAAAAGCCCCGCCTCTGCAAAGAGAGCGGGGCTTTTTGGTGGGCGAGGGCTCAGAGGGTAAAGCGCTCAGCCTCGTCGTGCAGCATCAGAAGCGGTAGGTCGCGCCTACACCGAAACCGTTTGCCGAGTTTTCATACTTGGCATCGTAGGTCTGGCCACGATTGTTTTCGTTGCGGACTTTGACCGATTCTTCCTGCAGGTACGAGTAGGCGACGTCGATGGTCAGGTCTTCGGTCGGGCTCCAGCCGGCGCCGATGCTGAAGATGGTCCGGTCACCGGTAGGAATGCGCGGCGAACGGTCGACGTTGTTGGTCGGTGCCTGGTCGAAAGTCAGACCGGTACGCAGTACCCATTCCTTGTTCAGCTGATACGAAGTACCGATGGCGTAAGCCCAGCTGTCATGCCAGTTCTGATCTTCGGTGATCTCGCCGAACTGACCGGCCAGCAGCGGCTGGACACCGGAGTTCTTTACGGTGATCTTTTCCAGCTGGCTCCAGCGGGTCCAGGTGGTACCGGCGTAGACGTTCCAGCGATCGTTGATCTCTTGGGTGACCGAGAAGTCCACGGATTCTGGTGTGGTGATCTTCAGCGAAGCGTCGTACTTCTGGCTGGCGCCCAGGCCGACGGCGGCCAGTGCGCCGTAGTTGACCTTGGTGTTGCCTTCGAGCTTGTAGTCGACCTTGGAGTGGTAGGTCAGGCCCAGGCGCGTAGTGTTGGTCGCTTGAACCAGCACACCGACGTTGTAGCCCAGCGCGGTGTCGTCACCCTTGATCTTGACCTTGCCGTCCGGCAGGGCCTGAGTGATCGACAGGTTGGACTCCAGCGAACCATCGATACGGTTGATGGTCGGACCGAAACCGACCGAAACCACATCGTTGAACTTGTAGCTGACGGTTGGCTGGAAGGTGATGACCTGGACTTTGGACTTGCTGCCGAAGTAACGGCCGGCAAAGCCTTTTTCATAGTCGGTAATCAGGCCGAAGGGTACATACACACCCAGGCCGAATGCCCAATGCTCGTCGATCGGCTTGACGTAGTAGCCCATAGGTACGGAGGTGAAGGGCACCATGTCGCCTTTGTTGCTGCCGCCGTTAGGGCTGGAGCTGGCGTGGCTGATATCGGTCTTGGCATCGAGGAATGCAACACCACCGGTGACTTGTTCGCGTGTCAGGCGCGACATGCCGGCAGGGTTGCCGTATACAGTGCTTGCGTCGTCGGCAGAAGAAGAACGCCCGGCGTAACCAATCCCCATACCCCTGATGCTGTGTTCGTTGATGGCAAAGCCAGCGGCGAAAATCTGCGTGGATGCCAGGGAAACGGCGAGGCTGATGGTGGTTTTGAGCATTACTTTTTTCATTATTAGAACTCCTGGTGATCACCGGGGCGAAAATTACCAACATTTTCGTTCCAGCGCTATAGTCCGTATTGCTTGAGTTAGAGCGGTTTTGTAGGACAATCCGACCAGATTCGCGACCTGTTGGGCGATCTTCCGGAACTGGTCGGTCAGCAGGCGACCTGATTCAGCGGTGAAACACAGGTTTGCCAGGCACAGGTGAAGTCGCGCAGGCGACCTTGGGGCTGGAAGGTCTGACGCCAGATGCGCGCCATCGCGAGCAGGTCGTCGGAAGCGGGAAGGGTGGGGCTCTGTTCTTCCACCAGCAGCCAGGCGATGGCGGTGGCGTAACGCAGATTGACGGTCAATTCGAGGTGCGGGCTGCTGAGAAACGCATGTTGGCTGGCAAGGCCGCGAACCAGGCTGGCGCGCTCCGGATCCAGCGCCAGGTAATGGTCCCAGAGTGCCTGATGGCGTTGCTCGGCAATTCGGTACAGACCGTGACCGCGGCGGTCGTGCAGGGCGGAACCCAGGGCGGACTGGCTGGCGGCAATGCCCAGCAGCAGGGATTCGGCGGTGGCGCAGTGACGTCCCAGATAGATCAGTGTCGGACGGATCACATAGCGGCACAGTTCGCTGGCAGCGATACCCATAAAACCCTCGGTTCTTGTTATTGGGCGGCGAGGCCTGAAGGGGAGCTTGGCAGCTGTGAATCGAATCAGGCCCGCCGAAAGCGGATCAAGCCGCTTGAGTTGAAGTGTAGTGTCATATTCACGACGTAAAGGCCTGTTTTTAAAATATTACCGGCGGCCAGTTATAGCCCTTATACCGGTTGGTGCTTAACAGTGAGCGATAAAAAGAGAAACATCGGGCAATAAAAAGCCCCGCATTTTCGGCGGGGCTTTTGCTTTTTGCAGCCATTTCGGCCTCTCAGGCAATCAATGCCTGGCGAGTGCGGTCGATCACGGCCTGCAGCGGTTCAGCGCTGGAGTACTGATCCGGATACAGGCGCTCGCTGTGGCGGGCGATCCCGTGTTCATTGACCACGGTGAAGCTGAAGCAGCCCTTGCGAGCGGCCATGATCAGGCAGTTCATTGGAGCAAAAGCGTTGGTCAGGGTGCGAATGGCATCCTCGGTGTGGATTTGAGTAGACATAGTTATCAGGTGTTCCTACAAATGACACGGATAAGAACCGTGCAACGTTAAAACGTTCCAGTAACGCAGACCACCATGGGTCGAACGAAGAACCTGACTGGAACAAGGCAGCCAGATTGAAGCGCTGAAAAAGTTGGCGCGCTTGGGCTGGCAGGTAGGTACTTAGGAGGACAGGCAACACATCGAGGGCAGAGGTTCCGGGCCCGGGGTGAAGATCCTGATCAATTTGCAGGTTGGTTCGGTCAGAGTAACGAGTCCTTGCAACATCCTTTGATTCGTTCAAAGGCTGTGTCGTCGCAAGTGTTACCTGGAAACCATCGAGAGGTCGGGCCCGCTTCATCGGTGGAGGCCTCTCGACGAGAAGGCTGACCGCGGGTTTGTTCGACCGGAATTGACTTTCAGCTTGGTACTAACGGCGCGGATGGTAACGGAGCATATCGAAAAAGGCAAACCTGAATTTCAGAGTGAGCGCAAGCCATTTTCTTCAGGCGCTGGCGTTGCTCCGAATTGGTTCACTCTTTTACCGTTGGTCGACTCGCAGGATTGGCGAGGCAGGCGCGTCGCAGCGGCCATTCCTGCGCACGGATATTTAAACGACCCGAAAAAGCGCATCGATATAACCGCGTATCAGGTACTTGTGCACATTAGTTGCGCGGACGGTAACGCCACTGTCACATCATTCCTGACCTTGGTGACTGCCCGTATCGAAAGTTTAAGTCAATGAAAAACATCGCTTTTTTTTACTGGTGAAAAAATCGTCAGTTTGACTGCGAGCCCCATTCCACAAGGCTTTGCGACGTATCGGGAGGGGTTGTCCACTGAGTTATCCACAGCTTCTGTGGATTGTCCCTGGCGCTTGCTCTAGGACGGGCGTGCCGGGTTTTTTTCGACTTTACCTGTGCGAAAAAGAGAGTAGAGTGGCGCGCCTTCCGATTTGTCCCACAGTGCTTTATGAAGTTTCGCTCAGCTCCAGAATCTGTTACTTCCCGACCCCTGCCTGTTACTGCTCCCAAGCGATTTTCCGTACGCGTGGCCGAATGGCTGCTCGACAGCCCGCGCCTGAGCGACAGCCGGAACGCCAAACATCTTGCCGGTCGCCTGCTCAAGCAACCGGCCCGGGAGGGTGTGGTTGTGGCGCAAAGCCGCCTCGGTCAGTTGATGTGCCGTGAGTGCGGCAACGCCCGGGATCGCCGGATCGGTCAGGATCTGCTGCGTCAGGCTGCCCGTGCGGGTGACCGGCGTGCGCAGCAGGAACTCGGCCTGATCGAAGACTGAGCTGTCCAAGACCTGACGCCTTGGTTAACCTTCAGGCTTTATCGGATCGGCGGAGATGACTATGGCGATGGACTTGACCAGCATCTTGCTCGGGTTGGCAGGCGCGGCCTTGCCGCTGCTGGCACTGGCCTGGCAACTGCAACGCCGGGCCGGTCAGGGCGAATCGCAAGTCGCGTTGCTCGAAGAGCGACTGGCCATGGCGCAAATGGCACAGGACGGCCTCAACGCCCAGCTCGAAGCCTGTCGTGATGAAATCGCCGACCTCGGCCAGGCCAACGCCGCGAAACAGGCGGATCTTGCCGCCGTGCGCCGTGAGGTGGAGCTGTTGCAGATCGAGCGCGACGACGCCCGCGACGCGGCCCACGCCTGGAACCTCGAACGCGCCAACAAGGACGCCGAGCTGCGCCGTCTGGACGCGCGGGCGGCTTCGCTGACCGCCGAACTGCGTGAGCAGCAGGAAAGCCACCAACAGCGCCTGGATGACCTGCAAGGTTCCCGCGACGAATTGCGCGCCCAGTTTGCCGAACTGGCAGGCAAAATCTTCGACGAGCGTGAACAGCGCTTTGCCGAAACCAGCCAGCAGCGACTCGGGCAATTGCTCGATCCGTTGAAAGAACGTATCCAGTCTTTCGAAAAGCGCGTCGAGGAAAGTTATCAGGCTGAAGCCCGTGAGCGCTTCTCGCTGGCGAAGGAGCTGGAGCGACTGCAACAACTGAACCTGCGCCTGAGCGATGAAGCGACCAACCTGACCCGTGCCCTCAAAGGGCAGAAAACCCAGGGCAACTGGGGCGAACTGATTCTTGAACGGGTGCTGGAGCATGCCGGGCTGGAGAAAGGCCGCGAGTACCAGACCCAGGTCAATCTCAAAGGTCCGGACGGCGAGCGCTTCCAGCCGGACGTGATCATTTATTTGCCGGGCGACAAGCAGGTGGTGGTCGACTCCAAGGTCAGTCTCACGGCGTATCAGCAGTATGTCGCGGCCGACGACGATGCCATCGGCCAGATCGCCATGAAACAGCACGTGCTGTCGCTGCGCAGTCACGTCAAAGGTCTGGCCGGCAAGGACTACAAGCGTCTGGAAGGGCTGCACAGCCTCGATTTCGTCTTGCTGTTCGTGCCCATCGAAGCGGCGTTTTCTGCGGCGCTGCAGGCCGAACCGACGCTGTTCCAGGAAGCTTTCGACCGCAACATCGTGATTGTCAGCCCGACCACGCTGCTCGCCACTTTGCGGGTCATCGACAGTCTGTGGAAGCAGGAGCGCCAGAGTCAGAACGCCCGGGAAATCGCCGAGCGGGCCGGATGGCTGTACGACAAGTTCGTGCTGTTCATTCAGGATCTGGACGAAGTCGGCAATCGTCTGCAGCAACTGGACAAAGCCTACAGCGCAGCGCGAAACAAGCTGACAGAAGGGCGCGGCAATCTGGTCAGTCGCAGCGAGCAGCTCAAAATGCTCGGCGCACGAGCGAGCAAGAGCCTGCCGACGGATCTGCTGGAGCGCGCAATGACCGATGCCGACGGCCTGGTCGAACTGCCTGAATAAACCGCCTTTCTAAAGTGGCAGATAGCGACTCAGCAACGCCCGCAGCGCGGCCGGTTTCACCGGTTTGGCCAGATAATCCAGCCCTGCGGCGTGTACCAGCGCGACGGTTTCCGGGTGCCCGTCGGCGCTGATGACCACGCCGGGCACCGGCTCACCCAGGCGTGTGCGCAACCAGGCCATCAGGTCAGTGCCGGTTTCGCCGTGATCGAGGTGAAAATCCACCAGCGCCAGTTGCGGCCGCACGCCGTCGTCGAGCAGTGCCGCGCATTCCTCGCGGTTGCGCGCCGTCCACACCTGACAACCCCAGCGCGTGAGCAAGCTGTTCATGCCGATCAGAATGCTGTCTTCGTTGTCGATGCAGAGCACCTTTGCGCCGCTGTGCAGTTTGCCGTTGAGTTCGATCGTCGCACCTGGCTGTGCTGCCTGCATCCGCGCCAGCGGCACCCGCACACTGAACACACTGCCGCGTCCCGGCCATGAACGTACGCGCAGAGTGTGCCCGAGCACTCGGCACAAGCCGTCGGCGATTGCCAGGCCCAGTCCCAGACCTTTTTCGGCGCGGGTCTGATGACTGTCGAGGCGTTTGAATTCTTCGAAAATCACTTGCTGCTTGTCTTCCGGAATCCCTGGCCCGCGATCCCATACTTCCAGGCAAATCTCGCCCTGACGCCGACGCACGCCCAGCAGAACCGGGCCTTTGGCGTAGCGGAAGGCGTTGGTCAGGAAGTTCTGCAGGATCCGTCGCAGCAACTTGATGTCGCTGTCGATGCGCAAGTGACTGCCGCGCACCCGGAAAGTCAGGCCCTGTTCCTGGGCCAGCGCCGTGAATTCCGCCCCCAAAGTGTCGAACAACTCATTGACCGCGAACGGCTTGCGATCCGGGTTGATCTTGCCGTTTTCCAGGCGGGAAATGTCCAGCAGGTCGCTGATCAGGTCTTCGGCCGAGCGCAGTGAACTGTCCAGATGCTGTACCAGTTTCTGCGCTTCGCCGCTCAGCCCGTCTTCTTGATGGGAGAGGGCTGCGGAGAACAGCCGCGCGGCATTCAGCGGTTGCATCAAATCATGGCTGACAGCGGCCAGGAAGCGGGTTTTCGACTGGTTCGCCGCCTCGGCATTACCCTTGGCTTCGGTCAGCGCGACGTTGAGTTGCGACAGCTCCTGAGTCCGTTCGCTGACCCGTTGCTCCAGCCCTTCGTTGGCCTCGGTCAGTGCCTGTTCGGCTTCGCGGAACGCGGTGATGTCAGTGAAACTCATGACGAAACCGCCGCCGGGCATCGGGTTGCCGATCAGCTCGATCACCCGGCCGTTGGGGAACAGTCGCTCGGAGGTATGGGCGCGGCCCTGACGCATCCAGTGCAGGCGCCGGGCGACGTGGACTTCCGCCTCGCCGGGGCCGCACAAGCCGCGCTCGGCGTTGTAGCGAATGATGTCGGCAATGGGCCGGCCGACGCTGATCAAGCCGTCCGGATAATTGAACAACTCCAGATACCGGCGGTTCCAGGCCACCAGTTTCAGTGACTGGTCGACCACGCTGATGCCCTGGGTGATGTTCTCGATGGCGCCTTGCAGCAGGGCACGGTTGAACTGCAGCACTTCAGAGGCTTCGTCGGCGATCCGGACGACGTCCTCCAGCTGCATTTCCCGACCTTCGATCGCGGCTTTTACGACAGCTCGCGTCGAAGAGGCGCCGAGAACACCGGCCAGCAACCGTTCGGTGTGAGCGATCCATTCACCGTCGGCGTTCTGATTCGGGTTGAAGCCTTTGCCCTGACGGTAGGCGAAGCGGATGAAGCTCTGTCGCGCGCGTTCTTCACCGACAAACCGTGCCGCCAGTTGCAGCAGATCATCGATCTGCACCGCCAGCATCGAACGCGCACTGGGCCGCGCGCTGATTTCCTGACCGATGAAACGGCCCGCCTGCCAGTGTTCCGATACTCGCGTGCGCGACAGCACCGAGACCCAGGCGAACAGGGTGAAATTGCCGGCCAGTGACAACACCACGCCTTGGGTCAATGGGCTGATCGGCAGGTTCAGCGGATTGCTGTGCAACCAGGCCAGGCCGGGGAACGTGTCCAGTGACCAGCCGAGGCTGCGGGCGGCAATCGGCAGAATCAGCGTGTAGAACCAGAGAAAAGTGCCGGCGGCGAGGCCGGCGAACACACCGCGACGGTTGGCCTGTTTCCAGTACAGCGCGCCGAGCATGGCCGGTGCCAGCTGGGTCACGGCGGCGAAGGCGATCTGGCCGATGGTCGCCAGGCTCGCGGTGGAGCCCAGCAAGCGATAGCTGACATAAGCCAGCAACAGAATGACCACGATGCTGACCCGGCGCACCGAGAGCATCCACTGACGAAACACTTCGAACGGCCGCTCGGCATTATTGCGGCGCAACAGCCACGGCAGCAGCATGTCGTTGGACACCATGGTCGACAGCGCCACGCTCGCTACGATCACCATACCGGTGGCCGCCGAGGCGCCACCAATGAAGGCCAGCATCGCCAGCGCCGGGTGAGCCTGGGCCAGCGGCAGGCTGATGACGAAGGAGTCCGGGATGACGGAGCTGGGCAGCATCATCTGACCGGCCAGCGCGATCGGGACGACAAACAACGCCGCCAACGCGAGGTAAGCCGGAAACACCCACTTGGCCAGACGCAGATCCTGCGGGTCGATGTTTTCCACCACGGTGACGTGAAACTGCCGGGGCAGGCAGATGATCGCCATCATCGCCACGCCGGTCTGCACCACCATCGAGGGCCAGTTGATGGTTTCTTTCCAGTATTCCTCGAGGCGCGGGGCGAGCATCGCCTGATTGAACAGGTCGTCGAAGCCGTCAAACAGGCCGAAGGTGACGAAGGCACCGACGGCAAGGAATGCGAAGAGTTTCACCAGCGACTCGAAGGCAATCGCCAGCACCATGCCCCGGTGGTGCTCGGTGGCGTCGAGGTTGCGCGTACCGAAAACGATGGTGAACAGCGCCAGCACCAGCGACACGATCAGTGCCGTGTCCTGGGCGCGGGTGCCCATGGCATCTGCACCGGCACCGATCAACAGGTTTACACCCAGGACGATACCTTTGAGTTGCAAGGCGATATAAGGCAGGACGCCGACCAGGCAGATCAGCGCGACGACCACCGCCAGCGTTTGGGATTTGCCGTAGCGGGCGGCGATGAAGTCGGCGATGGAGGTGATGTTCTCCTGCTTGCTGATCATCACCATTTTCTGCAGGACCCACGGCGCGCCCAGCAACAGCAGGATCGGCCCCAGGTAGATCGGCAGGAATGACCACAGCTGTTCGGCCGCCTGACCGACCGCACCAAAGAACGTCCAGCTGGTGCAGTAGACCGCCAGCGACAGGCTGTACACCCAGGCACGCATACGCGGCGGCAACGGCGCGCTGCGGCGGTCGCCATAGAAGGCGATGGCGAACATGATGGCCATATAGGCCAGGGCGACGGCGGCGATCAGCCCGGTGGACAACGACATGGAGCACTCCCGACAAAATACGACCGGACTTGCGCCCGGTCAGACAGTCTCGCATGCGCGCGACGGTTAGTCAGTGTCGACCAAGGTCGCGGCGTGGCGGGGTGTCGCAGGCGCAGAACCGGACGGTTCTGCGCTGTCAGTCCTGATGCAGGGCGATGTCGATCAGTCGGTGCAGTTCTTCGACCTCCAGGGGGGCCGCCGCAAACAGGATCCGGAACACTACCGGAGCCACCACGCTGTTGATCAACCGGTCGACGCTGGGTGCCGTTTCGTCGGGATAGCGATCGATGATGGTCTGCAACTGCGCCCCGATGATTGCCACGCAATATCCCGGTGTGGCGCTCGCCTGTACGTCACGCATCATGTTGCGTCCCGGCTCGGAGCTCATTTCATCAAGATATTGTTCGGCCCAGGCCCGGATGTCGCTGCGCAGGCTGCCGGTTTGCGCGGGTTCGCTGTCCGGGCGCATGCGGGCGAGGGCAACGTCCGCCAGCAAGGTCGCCAGATCACCCCAGCGACGGTAAATGGTGGACGGGGTAACACCCGCCCGCGCCGCGATTTGCGGCACCGTGACGGTCGAACGCTCCTGTTCCTGCAGAAGTGCGCGGACTGCCGAATGAATCGACTCTTGTACCCGTGCGCTGCGGCCTCCGGGGCGTAAACCTTCTTTAATAGCCATGGGGCAGACCTTAACACAAAGAATTTGCTTTAAGCGCAAGCCGGGCGCACACTCCGCAAAAGCAAAAAAATAGCTTTTAAAGGAGTGCGCCCATGACCCGCCTTGCTTCCAACCGTTCCAGCCTGTGGTTTCTGGCGATTACCTTACTCAGTTTTCTCGCCGCTTCCACAGCGCCGACGCCTTTGTATCACCTGTATCAGGATCACCTGCATTTTTCCGCGGCGGTACTGACCCTGATTTTCGGCGTTTACGCACTGAGTCTGCTGGCCGCGCTGCTGACAGTCGGTTCCCTGTCGGACCACCTGGGACGCAAACCGGTGATTTTCACCGCGGTTGTCCTGAATGCCTTGGCGATGTTGCTGTTCATCCATGCCGACAGTGTCGGCTGGCTGATCGGGGCTCGGGTACTGCAAGGGTTTGCCACTGGCATGGCCACTGCCGTGTTGAGCGCTACGCTGCTGGACACTGACCGTCAACAGGGGCCGCTGATCAACAGCGTGGCGCCGTTGCTCGGCATGGCGCTGGGGTCAATGGGCTGCGGTTTGCTGGCGGAGTTTGCCCCTGCGCCATTGCAATCGACCTTTTGGGTATTGCTCGCGTTGTTCGTGGCTCAGGGCATCTATGTCTGGCGCTTGCCGGAAAGTGTCTCGCCGCAGGCCGGAGCGTGGGCCTCGCTGCGGCCGACCTTGCACGTACCGGTTCAGGCGCGCTCGACCCTGTGGCGAGTGCTGCCGTTGAACACCGCGACCTGGGCCCTCGGCGGCTTTTATGCCTCGCTGGCGCCATCGCTGGTGCGTACGGCGACCGGTTCCACTTCCAATCTGATCGGCGGTGCGACCGTGGCGGCCCTGACCGTGACCGGTGCGCTGATGATTTTCACCCTGCGCAATCGTCCTGCTTCGAGAGCCCTGCAGCTCGGCGCAAGCCTGTTGCCGGCGGGTGTCGTATTGATGCTGCTGGGCGTGCACAGCGCCAGTCTGTCGTTGTTTTTCTTCGGTACGCTGGTTGCCGGTTGTGGATTCGGCTCTGGATTTCTCGGAGCGGTGCGCAGCCTGGTGCCGCTGGCACTGCCCCATGAGCGGGCCGGGTTGATGTCGGCATTTTATGTGCTGAGCTATCTGGCGTTCTGCCTGCCCGCATTGTTGGCAGGGCACTTCACCCACAGCCTGGGCCTGCTGGCGACCACCGATGTGTATGGTGCGGTGCTGATCGTGCTGGCGGTCGGCGCGCTGCTGATGAGTTTTCGTGCGCAAGCGGCCAGGACTTGCAGCGCGCCATAGACCTGCGGATTCGGTTAGCCTTGGTCGGCCCATTTCTCTCACGGACCGAATCATGAAGATAATCCGCAGCAAATCCTTCACTGCCGAGCGTGCCTGGGGCGCGCTCGACATCGCCAACATGAACGGCATCACCACACGTCTGCACTGGACCGATCAGCCGTACAAATGGCATGTCAATGACGGCGAGGAGGTGTTTGTGGTACTCGATGGTCAGGTGCTCATGCACTACCGCGAAGGGGGCGAAGAAAAGCAGGTGCAACTCGATGTCGGAGACATCTTCTACGCGTCCGTCGGTACCGAACATGTTGCTCACCCGCAAGGCGTCGCGCGGATTCTGGTGATCGAAACCGAAGGTAGCGTTTGACTGCATATCTATTCTATGGATAACAGTTAGAGAAATTACCCGTTATATAGATATTCGATTCGGTTCTACCATGGGCTCAACCTCACCTGAGGACAGGAGTTCATGATGATTTGCCCCAACAGTGCCAAACCCGGCATCAAGCCTTTCACCCAGCTTCAGCACCCACGCGAAGTCATCCGTCAATTCACGCCGAACTGGTTCGCCGCGACCATGGGTACCGGCGTGCTGGCGTTGGCGCTGGCGCAACTGCCCATCGCCATCCCGGGGCTGCGCGCCGTTGCCGAAGGTCTGTGGATGTTCAACATTTTGTTGTTCGCGCTGTTTACCGCTGCCTACGCTGCGCGCTGGATGCTGTTTTTCGACGAGGCGCGGCGGATTTTCGGCCATTCCACGGTTTCGATGTTCTTCGGCACCATTCCCATGGGCCTGGCGACCATCATCAACGGTTTTCTGCTGTTCGGCCTACCGCGCTGGGGCGAAGGTGTGATTCATCTGGCCGAAGTGCTGTGGTGGCTGGATGTGGCGATGTCTCTGGCTTGCGGGGTGCTGATTCCCTACATGATGTTTACCCGTCAGGAGCACAGCATCGATCAGATGACCGCCGTCTGGCTGTTGCCGGTGGTGGCGGCGGAAGTGGCGGCGGCCAGCGGCGGACTGCTCGCGCCGCACCTGGCTGACGCGCACTCGCATTTGGTGGTGCTGACGACCAGTTACGTGCTCTGGGCGTTTTCCTTACCCGTGGCGTTCAGCATTCTGACCATCCTGCTGTTGCGCATGGCGCTGCACAAATTGCCTCATGAAAGCATGGCCGCTTCCAGCTGGCTTGCTTTGGGGCCTATCGGTACCGGTGCCCTGGGGATGTTGCTGCTGGGCGGCGATGCGCCGACGATCTTCGCGGCCAACGGCCTGCCCGGCATGGGTGAAATTGCCTCGGGTCTGGGCCTGGTGGCCGGGATCACGCTCTGGGGCTTCGGTCTGTGGTGGATGTTGATGGCGCTGCTGATCACCGTGCGCTACCTGCGTGACGGCATCCCGTTCAACCTCGGCTGGTGGGGATTTACCTTCCCGTTGGGCGTGTATTCGCTGGCGACCCTGAAACTGGGCAGCATTTTGAACCTGACGTTTTTCAGCGTGGCCGGCTGTGTGCTGGTGACGATGTTGGCAGCGATGTGGCTGATCGTCGGCAAGCGCACCCTGCAAGGCGCCTGGCGTGGCGAGCTGTTCGTCTCACCGTGCATTGCAGGTTTGAAGAAATAACCTGAAAAGTTTAGGTAAGGTGTGGCCTGGATCGCGGATCGACATTCCAATAAGCGTATCCAGGCCACTCGCTACCCAACATCAGGGACACACGGAAGATGAGTCACCCCTCACAGTTCAACCTGCTGCGTACCCGGCGCTTCCTGCCGTTCTTCATCACTCAGTCGCTGGGCGCGTTCAACGACAACGTGTTCAAGCAGTCGCTGATCCTCGCCATTCTCTACCGGCTGACCATCGAAGGTGACCGCTCGATCTGGGTCAATCTGTGTGCGCTGCTGTTCATTCTGCCGTTTTTCCTGTTCTCGGCGCTGGCCGGGCAGTTCGGGGAAAAATTCGCCAAGGATGCGCTGATCCGTCTGATCAAACTTGCAGAAATCGCCATCATGGCTGTGGGATCCGTGGGCTTTTTGTTCGATCACCTGTCGCTGATGCTGGTGGCACTGTTCGCCATGGGCACGCACTCGGCGTTGTTCGGTCCGGTGAAGTACTCGATCCTGCCGCAAGCATTGCATGAGGATGAACTGGTCGGCGGCAACGGTCTTGTGGAAATGGGCACGTTCCTGGCGATCCTGGCCGGCACCATCGGCGCCGGGATCATCATGTCTTCGTCACACTATGCGCCGCTGGTGTCCTGCGCGATTGTCGGCATCGCAGTACTGGGTTACCTCGCCAGCCGCAGCATTCCCCGGGCGGCGGCCGCTTCGCCGGAAATGCGCCTGAACTGGAATATTTTCAGCCAGTCCTGGGCCACGCTGAAACTCGGGCTGGGCCAGACGCCGGCGGTGTCGCGCTCGATTGTCGGCAACTCGTGGTTCTGGTTTGTCGGAGCGATCTATCTGACGCAGATTCCGGCTTATGCCAAGGAATGGATGCACGGCGACGAAACCGTGGTCACCCTGATCCTCACCGTGTTTTCGGTCGGCATTGCCGTGGGTTCGATGCTTTGCGAGAAGCTGTCCGGGCGCAAGGTCGAAATCGGTCTGGTGCCGTTCGGCTCATTCGGCCTGACGGTTTTCGGATTGCTGCTGTGGTGGCATTCCGGCGGAATTCCGGAGAGCGCCGTTGGCCACAGCTGGACTGAAATTCTGGGCTTTGGCCACGCCTGGGCCGTGCTGGTCGATATCCTTGGCCTGGGCATCTTTGGCGGTTTTTACATCGTGCCGCTGTATGCGCTGATCCAGTCGCGCACTCCCGAGAACGAGCGGGCGCGGGTAATTGCGGCCAACAACATTCTCAACGCGCTGTTCATGGTGATTTCGGCCATCGTCTCCATCGTGTTGCTGAGCATGGTCAAACTGTCGATTCCGCAATTGTTCCTGGTGGTGTCGTTGCTCAACATCGGCGTCAACGCCTACATCTTCAAGATCGTTCCCGAGTTCAGCATGCGCTTCATGATCTGGCTGCTCAGCCATTCCATGTACCGCGTCGAGCATCGCAACCTTGAAGCGATTCCCGATGAGGGCGCGGCGTTGCTGGTGTGCAACCACGTATCGTTCGTCGATGCCTTGTTGATTAGCGGCGCGGTGCGTCGGCCGATTCGCTTTGTCATGTACTACAAGATCTACAACCTGCCGGTTCTGAACTTCATCTTCCGCACGGCGGGGGCCATTCCGATTGCCGGACGCCAGGAAGACATCCAGGTCTACGAAAAAGCCTTCACCCGTATCGCCCGGTATCTGAAGGACGGTGAACTGGTGTGCATCTTCCCCGAAGGCAAGTTGACCGCCGACGGCGAGATCAACGAGTTCAAGGGCGGGCTGACGCGGATTCTCGAGGAGACACCGGTGCCGGTGATTCCGCTGGCGTTGCAGGGTTTATGGGGGAGCTTCTTCAGCCGCGATCCGAATAAGGGGTTGTTTCACCGCTTGTGGTCGCGAGTGACGCTGGTGGCGGGTTCGCCGGTCGCCGTTGAAGCGGCGCAACCTGCGGAGTTACAAGCGTTGGTCGGGGAGTTGCGCGGGACTGTCAGGTAGTAGTTTAGAAAGCCGCCATCCCCGAAGGATGGCGGCAACGGCTCAGGCGCTGACCTTGAGCCCGATCAATCCGGTGATGATCAGTGCAACGCTGGCCAGCCGAATCAATGCCATCGACTCACCGAACAGAATGATCCCGGCAATCACTGTGCCCACGGCACCGACGCCAGTCCAGATCGCGTAAGCCGTGCCCAGCGGCAGTTCCTTCATCGCCAGACCCAACAGACCAAGGCTGACCGCCATGGCGGCAACGGTGAGAACGGTCGGAAGTGGACGGCTGAAGCCATCGGTGTATTTCAGGCCGACGGCCCAGCCGACTTCGAACAGACCGGCGAAAAACAGAATGATCCAGGACATGAAAGACCTCCATCGATTGACGGGGCCGTCCCCGGATTGAAACTCGATTGAGCCGCAGGGTCGTCCCCGCGTGGCGCACATGGTACCTAAAAATGTGCGCCGGAGACCCGGTCAGTCTGCAGGCTGCCGAGCCAGAGCCTCACGATCTTCCTTCTCGCTCATGCGTCGGAACCAGGTCGAAAGCAGCGCCCCGGAAATGTTGTGCCACACACTGAACAGCGCGCTCGGCACCGCCGCCAAAGGCGAAAAGTGCGCACTGGCGAGCGCGGCCCCCAGTCCCGAATTCTGCATGCCGACTTCCAGTGCCAGAGACTTGCGCTGAGCCAGAGGCAAACCGAACAGGCGTCCGGTGAAGTAGCCCAGCAAGTAGCCAAAGCTGTTGTGCAGCATCACCACAGCCATGATCAGCAGTCCGGATTCGGCGATTTTCGCCTGACTGGCAGCAACCACGGCGGCGACGATGATCACGATGCTGACCACGGACACCAGCGGCAAAACCTCCACCGCGTGACGAACCCTGTCACCGAGCAAGCGTTGCGCGACGACGCCGAGCACAATTGGCAGCAGCACCACTTGCAGAATCGACCAGAACAATTCCATGAACGAAACCGGCAGCCAGGCCGAGGCCAGCAGCCAGATCAGCGCCGGTGTCAGCAACGGGGCGAGGAGGGTGGTAACGGCGGCGATGGCCACCGACAGCGCCAGATCGCCCCGGGCCAGCCAGGTCATGACGTTTGAGGAAGTGCCGCTCGGGCAGCAACCGACCAGGATCACCCCGACGGCGATTTCCGGCGGCAGGTGAAAGACCTGGCACAGCAACCATGCCATGCCCGGCATGATCACGAAATGTGCGACCACGCCCAGGGCCACACGCCATGGATGGCGGGCAACGGCGGCGAAATCGTCGAGTTTGAGGGTCAGGCCCATGCCGAACATCACCAGCCCGAGCAGTGGCACGATCGCGCCTTTGAGGTCGAGGAACCACGCCGGTTGCAGAAACGCGACCACGGCGAAAATCAGAACCCAGTAAGCGAAGGTGTTGCCGACAAAACGACTCAGTGCAGCCAGTGCGCGCATGGTCTGTTCCTTATTATGTGAAAACGCCACCGAAGCGGTGGCGTTTGAAGATAACTCAAAGACTGCGCAGAGGCTTAGATCCCCTGCGGCGTCTCTTCACCGCCCAGTGCTTCAACCAGCGCCGGCAGGAAATCACCGAAGGTCAGCATCATCAGGGTGAAGCTGGCATCCAGTTGGCCGAGGGCTTCGTCGCCGCCGTCCTGTTCCGCCTGATCCTGCAGCAGGTCTTCGAACTTCAGGCGTTTGACGGTCATCTTGTCGTCGAGCATGAACGACAGTTTGTCCTGCCAGGCCAGCGACAGTTGAGTCACCACTTTGCCAGTGCTCAGGTGCAGCTGGATTTCTTCGCTGGTCAGGTCCTGACGCTTGCAACGCACGATGCCACCATCTTCGTGAGTGTCGCGCAGTTCGCACTCGTCCAGTACGAAGAAGTCCGGAGCGGCTTGCTGGGTGGTGACCCATTCGGTCATCACGGCGGTCGGCGCGGTTTTCACGGTCAGCGGACGAACCGGCAGGGTGCCGATCACTTCGCGCAGTGTGGAGAGCAGGTCTTCGGCGCGTTTCGGGCTGGCCGAGTTGACCAGGATCAGGCCCTGTTTCGGCGCGATGGCAGCGAAAGTCGACGAGCGACGAATAAAGGCGCGCGGCAGGAACGCCTGGATGATTTCATCCTTGATCTGATCGCGTTCCTTCTTATAGACCTTGCGCATCTGCTCGGCTTCGATCTCTTCGACTTTCTCCTTCACCGCGTCACGCACGACGCTGCCCGGCAGGATGCGTTCTTCCTTGCGGGCCGCGACCAAGAGGAAGTCACCGCTGACGTGCACCAATGGCGCATCTTCGCCCTTGCCGAACGGAGCGACGAAACCGTAGGTGGTCAACTCCTGGCTTGCACATGGACGCGCCAGTTTGGTGGCCAGTGCAGTTTCCAGCGCCTCGGCATCGACAGGCAGGTCTTGGGTCAGGCGATAGATAAGCAGGTTCTTGAACCACATGGGGTGAGTCTCTCCTTTATACAAAGGGGGGCATTATTGTCTTCGCCGCCCCATAGGCCAACCCTTCTCTAAGCCTTTGGAAGGCCTGAGAAAATTATTTAAAAAAGTGCTTGCCAGAGGTTGGGTCGCTCCGTAGAATGCGCGCCACACCGAAGCGAAGGGTGATTAGCTCAGCTGGGAGAGCGTCTGCCTTACAAGCAGAATGTCGGCGGTTCGATCCCGTCATCACCCACCATTCGTTTCAAGTGTTTAGCGCAGCGGTAGTTCAGTCGGTTAGAATACCGGCCTGTCACGCCGGGGGTCGCGGGTTCGAGTCCCGTCCGCTGCGCCATATTCGGTCACCTGGAACACTGAACGCCAGGTCACCACGGAAGAACCCGCCAAGGCGGGTTTTTTTCTGCCTCGAGTTGTACAGGCGGAATGTGTCGTTTCACCGGTTTTCGGATTTATTTGAAAAAATTTCAATTAAATCAACACTTTACGAAAACTTGTGGCATAATACGTCCCGTAACGAAGCGAAGGGTGATTAGCTCAGCTGGGAGAGCGTCTGCCTTACAAGCAGAATGTCGGCGGTTCGATCCCGTCATCACCCACCATTCGTTTCAAGCGTTTCGCGCAGCGGTAGTTCAGTCGGTTAGAATACCGGCCTGTCACGCCGGGGGTCGCGGGTTCGAGTCCCGTCCGCTGCGCCATATTCGGTAACTTGGAACACTGAACGCCAGGTCACCACGGAAAGCCCGCCAAGTGCGGGCTTTTTGCTGTCTGGCGATTGGCTTTTTGCTCGTCCGGGCATGAAAAAAGCGACCTGCGGGTCGCTTTTTTCGTTTCTGCGGTTTGTTACTGGCTGGCGTTGCGGCTGTGCCGGTAATCACTCACCGCTTCATACACCGCCTTGCGCAGGCGGTTGATTCCACCAATCGGGCGATGAGCCTCGATACCGAACCAGGGATTGAACGACAGGTTGTCGCATTGCAGGTTCAGCGCCGGTGTGTCGAAGTCCTGCGGGGGCAGGGTGATTCTGGCTACGGTCTGGAACGGACTGTCCTGTTCACGCCACTCAATGCTGGTGTCTTCGATCGGCATGTACTTGTTCGCGTCCTGACGCTGGATCTGCAACACAAAACACGCGGGTACCCGATCCGTGGACAGCTGCTGATTCAGCGCACTGCGCAGGAAATTCGGCAGATCCTGGTTTTGCTTCGGCAGCGTGTAGGTCGGGCAGTTGTCCGGATCCGGCATAACCCGAAATTTTGCATTGGCCTCACCGAACTTGTAGGGCGATACCGAGAAGTAGGTCGTACGCGTCGGGCTCTCTGGCGGTGGCGAAAGCGTTGCCAGCGCAATGAACAAATGTCTGATCTGCCAGTTTCGCGGATCCCAGCCCGGAAAGAATGCCATGACCTTCTTGCCGTCAGCCTGCGCCGCCACATTCTGACGATATTCAGCGACATCGCTGACAAAGAAATTCGGATGGCTGAACATCACGAAATCCTGCTCATGCAGGCCCTGACGGTCACCCAGCAACTGTTTGCCCGGCACATCGAGCAATTTGATCGCCATGCCCCGGGCATCGCGGATGCTGTCGAACTGCGGGTAGGCATTGCCGTTGGACAGACGCATTGTCGCCTGCCAGATCTTGCCCGGCTCGCTGAAAACGCCGCGCCGCAGATCCTGAGCCAGATCCGGCAGCACTTGCACGTCCGCCCTCACACAACCGTGGGCTTTGGCATGGGCGTCGCGCAGAAAACGCGTGCTTTCCCGGTGCTGATCGACAATTCGCACAGCGGTCTGGATCACGTCCTGCGTCATGGCCGCTTCGCCTTCCGGAATCTGCTCCAATGCCGATACCGGTCCCCGGTGCTGCCAGGCAAACCAGGCAGCCGCCAAAGCCCAGCCAATCAGGCCGGCCACCAACAAAAACAGCAGGGTTTTACCCAGCAACCGACCCAGCCACAACCAGAACCGAGCCAGCAGCGATGGCTTCTTGAACGAATTGAAGATCATGGCAGTTGTGCCTCCAGCGGGCCGCCCAGCACTTTCAGATATTCCAGCAGCGCCCAGCGCTCCTCAGGCTGCAACAATCGTCCGATGACCCCGTTACCACGCTCGCCGGCGCGGAATTCATGGCCACTGTTGTGGTTGCCGGTGATGCGCGTGTCGAATAGGAAAGCGTTGGTAAAGGCTTCGGTGCGATAACCCAGATGCCGAGGGTCGTATTCCAGAGTGCCTTTATAGAACGTGGTGGAGCGTTCATCCTGCGGCGACAGCAGTTGATACAGACTTGGCACCGAGCCGTTGTGCAGGAAGGGCGGGGTGGCCCACACACCGGCGAGCGGACGCGCCTTGTAGGCGACTTTTTCGCGGACGCCGATTGGCAGGCCGAATCCGTCGAGTTTTGGTTTTTCCTGCGCTGTGACGCCCGCTTCACGATAAGCGCGGTTTTCAACGAATGCTGTGACGTAAGCCAGGCCCTTGGCCACGGATAACTGGCTGAGATCGAGCGGTTCTTTGGGCGTGGGATGCAGTTTCACGTCCATTTTCTCCAGCTCTGTCGGATTCCATTGCAGCGCTGTCAGGTCGAAACGGTGATTGGCGATGTTGTTGGCTGCGTTCGGATCGGTGCCGATGACATCGACGGGTAGCATGGTCAGGTGCTTGACCCAGCGTTCGCCTTCTTGCGTAACTCGCGGAACATGGCAACCGGCGCAGTTTTCGGTAAACAGTGCGCGCCCTTTGGCGGCCAGTGGTTTATCGACTGCACCAAGCACCTCTTCCGGCCAGGCGGGCGGCTGGAGTGTTTGCAGGGTTTCTTCGATCTTGTGCAGATCGCGCACGCGTACGCTTGACGCATAACGTTCATCACCCTGCAGCGGCTGGCCATTGGCATCGAAGAAATTCAGGGTGGCGCCAACCCCCAGCGCCTCGCCGATATTGCGAGCCATCGGTTGCTGCGCCGAACCGTTCCACTGGACCCAGTCGAACGTCCACATGTCCCATAATTGCGGGTAATCCACCGGGGCATTGGCCACACGGTAATTGTTTGGGGAAATCGCGTCTCCGAAGGTTGCATTGGCGATACGTCCGAAGGCATCGGTGCGCCCGGGGCCTTCCTCGGTGGGATAGAGTCCGCGATGAGTGTCGTTCCATGCCACCTTGAGGAAGGTGTTCAGTGAGCTTTTGAAGTCTTTGCGCAGTTGTTCGTGGCGCGCGTCATAGTCGTTGCCCAATACGTTTCGGGCGAAGCGTTCGAATTTCCAGGGGTTGTAGTAAGTAGAAGCCAGACTGGCGACCAATGCCTGACCGAAACTGCCTCCACGCAATGTAGGAACGCTGGAAGGCAGCACATGTTGAGCCGAGCCCCCATCAATGCGCACGGCCTGACCCTTAAAGTGCAATTCGCCGGTGTGACAGGCCGCGCAAGTGATGTCCAGATAGTGTTCGGTGCTGCCCGGGTTCTGATGTCGGGTAAAGCCCACCGGCAGATTCCCGGGGTTGTCCGATGTCGCTTTCTGCTGCGGGTCGATCAGGAAGCCGAAGCGCGCAAGATAGTCGGGGGACGCGAAGCGTTGCTGCGAAAAAGGTAGTTCCAGGGCCTGAAACCATTCATAACGCAGGCCTTTGACCTGAGTGCCTTGCGGCGTGAAGTAATAGGTCTGACGCTGTTGGTCGCTCCATTGCTGGAGGTAATGCACCTGTTTTACAGGCGCGGGGAAAGGCAACTTCGGATTGGCGACATAGTAGAGAACCACCGCCAGGAGCAGTCCCAGCAGTATCGCAATCAGCGTCAGCACACGGAATAAGAAGCGCAAGATGAACATCCTTGTCGAGTTTTTGCGCTGTTTATGCCTGAGCCGGCCATGTGGGGCAAGTGGCCATTACTGCAGGTGTTGTGGGAAGTGTCATCGGTTACTGTCGGCTCAAGATGACAGAAGCTTCATCCTGCCTTTGCCAAAATGCTTTTTAATCCCTGAACTTATCGGAAGATTCCTGCTCTCATGCCGGTAGCCATTGGTCGTGGCGGCCTGATAAGCTCGCGGCTTTACTCGATTGCCCTTTCGGCGCATGAACAAGGAAATAGCATGAAACAGCATCGGTTGGCGGCGGCGGTTGCCCTGGTTAGCCTGGTACTCGCGGGTTGTGACTCGCAGACCAGCGTGGAGCTGAAAACCCCGGCGCAAAAAGCTTCCTACGGTATCGGCCTGAACATGGGCAAGAGCCTTGCTCAGGAAGGCATGGATGATCTGGACTCCAAAGCGGTAGCCCAGGGCATCGAAGATGCCGTCGGCAAGAAAGAACAGAAGCTGAAAGATGAAGAGCTGGTCGAAGCCTTCGCCGCACTGCAAAAGCGTGCCGAAGAGCGTATGGCCAAGATGAGCGAAGAGTCGGCAGCCGCCGGCAAGAAATTCCTCGAAGAAAACGGCAAGAAAGCCGGCGTGATCACCACCGCTTCCGGCCTGCAGTACGAAGTGGTCAAGAAAGCCGACGGCCCGCAGCCCAAGCCTACCGACGTAGTGACCGTTCACTACACTGGTAAGCTGACCAACGGCACCGTATTCGACAGCTCCGTCGAGCGCGGCAGCCCGATCGATCTGCCGGTCAGCGGTGTGATTCCGGGATGGGTCGAAGGTCTGCAACTGATGCACGTTGGCGAGAAGTACAAACTGTACATCCCTAGCGACCTGGCTTACGGCGCTCAATCGCCAAGCCCGGCCATCCCGGCAAACTCGGTTCTGGTCTTCGACCTTGAACTGTTGGGCATCAAAGACCCGGCCAAAGAAGACGCCGCTGCCAAGTAATTGGCCCAGGTTTCTCCGACAACGCCTCGCTAATGCGGGGCGTTGTTGCATCTGGTCGACGCCCGGCGTAAACAGAGCGAACCGACAGGCACCCTGACAGTCCTAGATTGTGTAGCTGCCCGCGCTAGACGCCCTGAGCCGCCAAGTCAATGAAATATTGGGCTTTTTTATGTGAGTAAAAAACGCCCGATCTGAGCGCAGCCCTTGTGGAGCGGGGCTCTCAGCGTTGAAATGCAGCTCTGTTCACAAGGTTATCCACAATTTGTGTGGATAACATTTCAACGGGAGAAATAGATGAAAGCTCCATGGAATTTCGCCCGGTTCCTGCCGCTGGCCGGTCGACTCCTGGCCCGAGGCCGTTTGCCGACGCTGTTGTTCGCCGTGGCCAGCAAAGGCGCTGCCCAAGGCAATCGGCTTGGCAAATTGAAAGAGGACCTGCGTCTGCTTCAGGCGTTATGTCTGGCGTACTGGCGTGGTGAGTATCGTGCGATCAGTCCCAAAGCCATTGTTTCGGTGGTGGCGGGGTTGATGTATTTCCTTAGCCCGGTGGATGCGATTCCGGATTTCATTCCTGTTTTCGGCATGCTCGATGACATTGCCGTCCTCGCCTGGCTGATGAAAACCCTCGACGACGAGCTCAGTGCTTTCCGTTTGTGGCGTCAGCGGCAGACACCGGAAAAGCTCAGGGTTGTCGAGCGTTTGCCCGACACACCCGAGCAACTTCAGCTTCAGGGCCCGAAAAAGTCCTGAATCGCGACAGCCTCTTATACAGATAGATACCCCCCCGCGACCTTGGCCGCTGTTAGGATTACACTTCTAGGGAAATGTGCCGACTCGCTAAGTGTTGTTGTCCTACGGGGTAGTCATGGATATTCAGATCATTGCACGCGATGGCGAGCCCGAGTATGCGGTTCTGCCATGGGCTCAGTATCAGGCTCTACTGAAAGCGGCGGGCATCAACGAAGCACCGTCGCAAGCGGCTCCAGCGCCGCTTGCGGCCACACCGGACCCGATTCTTCCAGGTCTGGATCAGTTACGCAGTTTGCGCGAAGGGAAGGGCATCGCCATCGAGGCGCTGGCCCGCACGGTAGGCATCAGCCCGTCTTACCTGGCCATGATCGAAAGCGGAGAGCGTCTGCCCGACGCTGCGATTCGCCGCAGCCTGGCCTGGGAGTTGACGGTGCCAGGGTGGAGGGAACAATCGTGAGCGTACGCATCAGTCGTCAACATTGGGACGGATTGCTGGGGGAGCTGGACCAGGCGCGCAGGCAGCGCCATCTTCTGACTTATCGGGCCTTGCTCGAACGTCTGCAACTGCCCACACCGGCGATGCAGACCCTGACTGCGGCGCTGGAGCATCTCGCCGCGCTGGATGCGAAAGCCGAGCAGCCTTTGCGCAGTTCGCTGGTGATCAGCCAGGGCGCCAGTCGCCTGCCACGCACCGGTTTCTTTGAATGTGTCGAACGCCTGGGGCGTTTTTCCGGGCCGTCCGATGGTGTTGCCGCCGCTTCCTGGCATGCCTCGGAAGTGGTACGGGTGTTTGAGTACGAGTACCCGGAATCGGCGGAGGCCTGAGTGTTTTTACGACTCAAGGCGCGGGCTGGTTATTGGCTGGCCCGCAGGCTGTTTCACTGGTCGTGGTTTGTCCGTCAGCCCCGAGGCTGGCGCTGGCTCGAAGGACAGTTTGCGCGTATGGCCAACCTGGGCGATGTCGGCGCGCAAAGCTTTTACGGGCACATCCTGACATTTCGTGGAGTCGGGCTCGGGGCGCGTGAGGAGGGCATCCGGTTGCTGCGCCTGGCGGCGCTGGCGGGGGATGGCAAAGCGGCGTATCAGGTCGGTGTCATCAGTCTGGCGGGTACACCTCGTAAAGCGCCTGATCCTTTGGAAGCAGCTCGCTGGTGGACCATGGCCGCCAAGGCCGGGCATCCGTTGGCCGAGTTGAAGTTGAAAGAGCTGGCCGCCGGGGCATCTTCTCGGTAAGCCATGTGTTCCGTGAGCGGGGCGTGAGGGAGACCTCCCGCCCCGTTTTTGCGTCTGCCATTCGACAAAAATCAATTACAGACTTCTCCTACAGTCGTCGCCTACTCGCCTGACTTCTTTTCTGATTGATCCCCCGCAAAGTCCTTCGCCTGATTTCTGCGCGAGGGAACGCCTATGTTCGACCCGGTTTTTCATTTCGTCTTGTGCATGGAAATGCGCTGATGGAAGCCATCTCCCGCATCGAGCAAGCACTCGACAGCTTTCCCCGCACCCTCGATCTCTATCGCGAACAGCTCAGGCACTGGTTCAGCCGCTCGACCGACAGCATCAGCCATGCGGCCGATCTGCCGTCGTTGATGGGCATGGAGCGGATCATACGCTTCGGCGAACACACCACGGCGGTCGCCCTTGAAGACAAACGTTTCTCTTCGGCTGTCGTGCAATGCTCGAAAAGCGGGCCGATGGAGATCGAGAGCAAGTTCGAGTCGGTGTATGACATTCCCTTGGGCGACATCGTTGTCGATGTGGTCGAGGTGGAGGGGGAAGGTCAAGTCCGTCACGCTCGATGCTCAGGGCAAGGGGCTGTTCACCGGCGAGGCGGGCAAGTTCTACCGGGTGGTGGTGCACGGCGCGGCCAGCGAGAAGCAGATCGATGCACTTTTCGAGTCCTACGATGGCCTGACCCGACAGCTGGATGGCTGGTTGCGCAGCGAGTGGCAGGGCTTCAGGTCGCAGTGGTCACAGTCGGTGGCGACGGCGGCGGGTAATGGCCTGCTGGCCGGGAGCTGGGCGGCGATCGAGGGCGTATGGGACAGCATCGGGTTGCTGTCGGAGATTCTCAAGGATCCCCTCGCGTTTGCTGATCGGCTGGGCGACAGCGCGACGGCGCTGGCCGGGTTCGCGGAGTCGATGCCGGAGAAAATGGAGCAGCTCCAACTGCTCGTCAGTGACGAGGCAGTGCTCTGTCTGTTGCTGCGCACGGCCAGCCTGTGGCTCGAAATGTTGCCACCCAGCGAGATCGCAGGGAAAACCGCCGAAGCGGTATCGATGGTCGTGGTGCAATTGCTGATCGATGTATTGATCGGCGTTGTATTGACCTTCGTCGGCGCCGGGACAGGAATTGCGTATCTGACCTTGCGCCTGGTCGATCACGGCGCTCAGCTGTTGTCGGCGGTGACGCGTCTGGTGAAGGCGTTGTTCGGCATTGTCGGTGCCGTCATCGACTACGTGAACCAATACAAGTCTGTTGCTGCGCGAAGCATCGCGGCCGGGGTGAAGAAGGGCCGCATGCAATTGCGTTGGGATGCCCGGCGCAACGCTTCACTGAAAAAAGACGAGCGCCACGACGACACGCCTGA